>CAYQRR010000399.1:0-2610 GCA_964419635.1 uncultured Chitinophaga sp.
CGCAAGCCTCATTAGCGATCTCAATTTGGTAATCCCGTAATTTCATGCCCACAAATATAAAATTTTCTTCCTAACAATCAACAACATAGAAAAAATAATTTTGTAATTGCAAAAGAACAAGTTATATTTACACCCATGACCCTCCCCTCCTACATAACCGACTACCTGAAGCAAAAAGGCGTGGACGCATCAATGTTTACAGTGATTGACGACACCACAAAGGTATCTTACCTGAGAGCAAAAAACCTCAATGACATCACGTATTTTAATGCGTGTAGGCGCAGCGGAGGAAGTGTTGTTCATGTAATTATTGATGGCGATACCATAGACGATGACACAGTAGAATTGCTGCTTGGCATTACAGAGCTGGTTAAAGAGAGAATAGACATGCGCAAAAGGTTTGAAAAAATAATGATACCAAATAAAAGAGAGCAGGATGCAACAAGTATTCCATCTACTAACACCCGTCAAGGAACTTGAACCGGGATGGTATAAGTTAAAATGGAGACCGATTAAAAACGGCACATACAACTTATTCGTCACAGACACAAGACGCTCTTGGCACTCAAAATTCTTAGGGGTTATGTATCACAACACCTCAGCGCATAATGGATGGGGAAGAGATTACGACGCATTCACAATAACAATAGGATTAATGTTCTTCACAATTACTTTTTGGCTTCATTACAATATATCGTGTATGGCAGAAGGTGCATCGGGTGGAGGTCAAAAAATACCATTAGATTTTAGTAAGTCAAAAATAAAACCACATGGAACGAAAATTTAAGATTGGCGACAAGGTTGAAGTTGCAGCCGGACACAAAGGCGTAATAGTTGACGAAATTTACAACCAGATAACAGGTCGTTTATTTTCTGTTGATTGCGGCGAAAATGGGTTTGGTCAATATAAGGCATCCGCCCTCACTTTGATTGAGGAAAGCCCTGAACGAAAATTTAAGGTAGGGGACAGGGTAAAAGATTACCATTCACAAAAGGAAGGTAAGATTGTTTATATAGACGAAGGGGATGCTACTTTTCCTTATTTAATAGTGTTTTATGCCCAAAACGGAATTTGTAATTCAACGTGGTGCAAGGAATCCGATCTCACTCTGATCGAGCCTGAGCATAAGTACCAGAAGGGGGATAAGGTGTGGCATAAAAACCACCAAAAATCCTATCTGTTTATTGAACATCAGTACGAAGGCAATGTTGAACTTCAGGAACTAAGTTCAGTTATTGGATCGTCCGAATCCGAAATTGAGCCGTACTACCACCAAGATTTGGAATTGTACATGCAAAATGTAAGAGATGCCAAGAAAGAGAATGCAGCAAATAAACCCACTCACCCCTACACCGTAATCCTGAAATCGGGCGTGAAGGTGGGGATTTCAGCAACTATCTTTGATTACATTACCGAACAGGACTCATACACAAAATCGGTTCAAACAGTAGCGGACGGTACAATAGTTTTATCCGAAATCGCAGCCATCGTACCAATTGAAAATCTGATACCATGACACCAAAAAATTCGCATTCTGAAATTAGTGAAATCGATTTAATGATTGCAAGTTCCAGGTCTTGCGGAAATTCAGAGTGTTCTACTATATCCATATTTAATTACTTTGCAATGAACTATCAGTTTTGGAGATTGCCTAAATATGTAAAGCCAAAGAAAAAAAGAACAAGCCTGAAATCAATTAAAGAAAACCTGATGCCATGACCGCCGACCAATTAGCAGAGCTAATCAATAATTATTTAAGTAGCAACTATAAAGACCCAACTACTTTAATAGTAGAAAAAAGTAAGTATGAAAAGTTTGTGAATGAAATTATTGGATTGGTTGCTTATAAAACATTTCCTTTAGCTGAAGGTAAAATGACCTTTATGGGCTATGCGCTTCGAGTAATCTTTGCAACTAACTTAAAAGAAGGGGAGGTGATTGTATTATGACCGCCGACCCTCTCTCACTGCACATCAAAAATATGCAGACCATCAAATGCAGTAAGTGTGGAGCAGCCTATACGGAACTTAACATGAATGAGCGCACCTTTCTGTCCATTTTAATTCTACAGGGGTGGGTAGTGAAGTGGAACAAACCGATATGTAGTAAATGCAACTGATAGAAAAATAATCTCACAATCAAAAACCAAACCTATGGCAAAGAAAAAAGCAGAACCCACAATTGAGAAAATCAAAACGCTGTCAGGAGCCAACTGGCACATTACTAAAGAAAAGAGCGGACTCTCCACTAAACTGGTTTCCCGTAATGGCAAAGTGAACCGGTACGACAAAGGCTTTAACAATCGTCAAAACGCACTATCGAACATCACCTCTTCTATCCGTAATGGATTTATTGATGACGGCATTTTCATCGAAGCAATGATCGCAGCGAAAACCCGTCAGGACGTAGTTGACGCCATCAATGCTTACGGATATTTGAAGCCGAAGAGGGTGGCGACGAAGAAGGAAAAAACCGAACTGATCGCAGGAGTGACAGTAAGCGGCGGCAAAAGATTTGATGCAGCGAAGGTCGTTAAAAAGAAGTCCGGTAAGGCATGACCCACTACTTCTACCTCAAACGTAACGAAGACTGAACGCTACGCCCCATGA
>CAYQRR010000400.1:0-2605 GCA_964419635.1 uncultured Chitinophaga sp.
CAATCATAGCTTGGTCCAATTGTGCATTGGTCAATTCACGTTGAGCTTTCGCTATTTTGATATCGCTTACCGCATTCATGTCTAGCAAGGGTTGAGTTAAATCTACTCCGGCTGTTCCGCTATAAGTGGTACCTTGCTGAATTCTTCTGTTCTCATCCAAACCGGTAATGGGGTTGGGAAATTTCAAGGCGATTTCACCTAATTTCAAATTATCGCGAAAATCGACTGTCCCGTTTAGCTTGGGCAGATACTTGGTGACCGATTCCAGCTTTTTGGCATCCGATATCTGCTGATCTATTTTGTAGTTTTGAAATTGTGGTTGGTTTGCTACTGCAAAAGCGATGGCTTGGTCCAAAGACAGCGAGATGCTCTGCTGTGCCGAAACAACGATGTGCCAAAATAAAAACAACCAAGTGAAAATCTTTTTCATAAATGCATTAGGTTAAATCAAGATCGAAAATCATGAATAAATTGGTTTGGCTTCCGGTTCAAATCATTCAAACGTGTTTTTGTGCAGTCGAGGCGTAATATTATCCTCTGAAAACCGTTGCGGGTTCCACTTTTGTAATTCTGCGGACAGCCGCTACTGCGCCCATCATGGAGATAACAAGTGTAGTCATAGCAAAGGAGAGATACATTATTGGTGTGTAGTAAAAAACAGTTCCAGCATTAGCAATTCCAACTCTAAACATCTCCATCAGCGACACACCAAATACAAAACCAACTGCAGCAAAAATGAGGGCCTGTGTCACTATCAAATTACGAACATAGGCATTGGTAGCTCCAATGGCTTTCAATGTAGCATAGTCTTTTAAGCGATCGGTTGCCGCGGAATAAAGGGTTAAACCAATAATGACACTTCCGGAAACAACAGCGAATATGATGAGCGTACCGATAGATATAGCAATGCCGCTTGATCCCAACACCGTTTGAACTGTAGCTGTTGAAAAGTCATCTTTTGTCCATGCTTTCACACCATACAAATTTTGGTTAATCATGGCAATCATTTTTTGTTTATCGGCATCCTTCTTAGCTTTAATGAGCAGTGCACTTACCCGAGTTACCGGAAACTTGCCAAAGAAGCGGGCTCTGTCAATGGTGGTAAAAACATAGGAAGCGCCAAAACCTCTCACCCCTTTAGTTTGAAATACAACAGAGGCCCTTTTGCCTCCTATTTCAAACTGTGTTCCTGCAGATGCACCTCCTAAAAGATTTTTATCAAAAACATCGGTACTAACAGCACCGTCAAAAAGGAGTTGTTCCTTTTTGCCATTGACTATATTCCATGGCCCGCCAACAAATGACGGGGCTTGTGAGCCCACTAGTGTGACACCCGCTGATTTACCGTTCTCGAACCTGGCTGATGAAGCAGCTATAACCAAGGGATAAACATGCTCCACACCGGGTACACCTTCAAATTGTCGCTGAAATCGAGCATCGATAGGGCTAAGTGCATTTACATTGGTCGTTTTGTTATCTACCACCCAAATATCGGTATCTACATTATCGACCAGTTTACTCATAGCACCCGTTAGAAAAACAAAAATGCCCACCTGCTGACCAATTAAAAAAATGGAAATAACCACTCCGAACAAAGCCCCTATGGACTTCGGTTTATCAAAAAGAATAAAGCGCAAAGCAGTAATGAACATAAAATTACTTTAAGGCAATCACGGCTTCTACACGCGAGTTAATCAGCAACATTGGGTTCCCCTCGAGCCGAATCCTTACCTCCCTCACGCGTCTATCCTCCATGTTGCCACTATCATCACTAAATAGAGATTTCTTTTTAAGGTAAGGTCCAAGATAAATCACCTCGCCTTGCGCCAATGTATTGTCCATTCCCTGTGTTCGGATGACCGCTTTTTGGCCCAATTTCAGTTCATTCACAAACAATTCATCTACTTCGCAAAGCACAGTGGATGCGGAATGAGGAGCAAAATCCAAAACTTTGGAAGAAGGATTTAAAGAGGCGCCTTCTGACAAATCCATGGTAAGCACCACACCGTTGGCTGGTGCTTTAATCTTCCTTCGCTCTATATCTGCCTGGGCAACGTTAATCTCTGCGTTAATTTCTGCAATTCGGTTCTCGGCTACGAATACCTGTTGCGCATATCGGTCCAAGTCACGAAGAGATTGATCATAATCTGCCTTGGCATTGTCAACTGTCTGTTGTGTTTCTGCTCCTGACTGCGCTATTTTTTTAAGTCTTTCAAACCGCACCTGCAAATTATCTGATTTAACCTTTAGCGCACTTAATTGGGCTTGCACATTTCGTATCTCAGCTTGTTGTGTGGCTAGTTTTGACTTGGATTGAATCAACTTAGCATCTTCAAAATCATGATTTACCTCTATCAATAAATCTCCTTTCGTTACACTGTCACCGGCTGCTACAAAAATCCTTTTAATCACTCCGCTTACCTCACTTCCCAGTTGGGTAACTTTAACCTCTGGCTCCACCCTTCCAAGCGCTACAATTTTCTCTGTTTCCAGCGGTACAGTAATCAGCGATTCCGGCTCAGCCTTTTTTGTATTACATGCAGCTAGGACCAGCAGTATGAAGGATAGATACTTAAACATAATGTTCATTTATAAATTTTGCAGA
>CAYQRR010000401.1:0-2600 GCA_964419635.1 uncultured Chitinophaga sp.
AAAATCTGTACTTGTTCTAGTGGAGTTTGATGATAGTTGAGCTCCAGCCAAATTGTTTGTTTTATCCGGTGAAGCTTTGTTTTTACTTCTTCTTTCAGTAGTACAGGGTAATGATATTTTGAAACCAGATAAAGACCGGTGAATAAATCGGGCGATGCGTTTTCTACCCATTCGTTCCATTCTTTTTCAATTTCCTGAAACTGAATTTCAATAATGATTTCTTCAATACGCTCATTCATCACCGGACTAATGTCCGGACTCCAGGCCTTTTCGAGCACCGGAATAACCGGTGTGCCGAGAGAAACTATTTTGTCGTGCACATGTCTGAATACTTCCCAATCATTATCATCCAGAAGATGGATAAGTGCATTGATTTCGCCTTCAGCCAACATATTTTACTTTTTCTTACCGCGGAATGTTCTACCTTTTTTACTTGGGCCCACCTCACCGATAATCTGTAATACATCTTCCAAGGTCAAATGTTCGGCACTTCTATCTTTAGGAATGCGATAATTGTCTTTTCCTTTTTTAATATAAGGACCATAGCGGCCATTCAACACCTGAATATCTGCATCGGCCCAGTTGTGAATGGTACGGTTGGCCTCTTTCTCAGCTTTTTCCTTTATCAACTGCAATCCATCTTCCAGCGTAATAGTATATGGATCTTTGTCTTTGGGAATGGATACAAAAAGTTTATCGTGCTGAATGTATGGTCCAAATCTGCCAATGCTGGCTTTCACATCTTTGCCTTCCAGTTGACCAAGAGTGCGCGGTAGTTTGAATAACTCCAGTGCATCTTCAAACGAAATGGTTTCTATAGACTGACCTGAACGCAACTTGGCAAACCGGGCTTTTTTTCCGGTTTCTTCATCTGCTTTTCCGATTTGGGCCATGGGACCATATTTCCCCATACGCACTATGAGCGGTTCGCCTGAGGCGGGGTCGGTTCCTAATAGCCTTTCGCCCGACACTCTTTCTGCATTCTCGGTAGTTTCTTCCACCACTTTGTGGAATGGCTTATAAAAATCTGAAAGCATTTTAGTCCACACTTTTTTTCCTTCTGCAATCTTGTCAAACTGTTCCTCTACATCTGCAGTAAAGTTATAATCTAAAATGCTTTTAAAATTTTCAACCAAGAAATCGGTCACTAAGGAACCCACATCCGTTGGGAACAGTTTATTCTTTTCTGCCCCCGTAATTTCGGTCTTTGTTTCATTTGTAATCTTACCGCCCTTCAAGGTATGAATAATGTATTTGCGTTCTACTCCCTCACGCGATTCTTTCACTACGTAATTTCTTTTTTGAACTGTAGAGATGGTAGGTGCGTAGGTGGATGGTCTTCCGATGCCAAGCTCTTCCAGTTTTTTTACCAGGCTGGCTTCCGTGTATCTGGGCAATGGCTTAGAGAATCTTTCGGTGGCCGACATTTCTTTAAGTTCCAAAACCTGTCCTTGTTTAACCGGTGGAATTTGCGCCTCCGCGTTTTCATCTTCTGCTTCCACTTCTTCATCCACACTCTCATTATATACTTTTAAAAATCCTTCAAAAAGTATAACCTCCGCCTGCGCTCTAAGATTTTCTTTGTTTTTATCGTTGGCAATATCAATCACTGTTTTTTCAATCTCTGCATCAGCCATTTGCGAAGCTACCGTACGCTTCCAAATTAACTCATACAATCGCTGCTCATCATACTCACCTTCTACGGAAGCGTTGCTCATATAAGAAGGACGAATGGCTTCGTGTGCTTCCTGCGCACTCTCGTTCTTATTTTTGTGCACGCGTTTTTGATAATACTCTTTGCCGTATCGGCTGCCTATTTCTTGTTGTAAAGCATCGAGTGCGATGTCTGATAAACTCACAGAATCGGTACGCATGTAAGTAATATGTCCGCTCTCATAGAGCTTTTGGGCCACTACCATTGTTTTAGTTACCGAGAATCCAAGTTTTCGCGATGCCTCTTGTTGCAAAGTAGAAGTGGTGAACGGAGCAGCGGGTGTTCTCTTGCCGGGCTTCTTCTCAATGGCACTTACCTTAAACTCTGCATCTGATACTTGTTTCAGAAATTTTTCTGCCTCTGCTTCTGTTTTAAAGTTAGCGGGCCTCTCTGCTTTAAATACTGCCTTTTTTCCGTTTTTATCAGTTACAAAGAACCAAGCAGTTACTTTAAACGACCCGATTGATTTAAAGGCACGAATTTCTCTTTCGCGTTCTACAATCAGGCGAACCGCCACGGATTGCACACGCCCTGCCGATAAATTTGGGCGAACCTTTTTCCAAAGCACCGGTGATATTTCATATCCTACTAACCGGTCCAAAATCCTACGGGCCTGTTGTGCGTTTACCAAATCCATGTTGAGTTTGCGAGGTTTTTTTACCGCTTCTTTCACCGCCTTTTCTGTAATCTCAGTGTAGGTCACGCGCTTCGCATTCTTCGGGTTTATCCCCAGTACATCACACAAATGCCAGGATATGGCTTCCCCTTCACGGTCTTCATCCGTTGCTAAAAGTATTTCCTGTGCGCTTTTGGCAAGTTTCTTTAACTCCTTTATTACATCTTTCTTCTCATCACTCACCACATAGTTGGGCTCAAAACCGTTTTC
>CAYQRR010000402.1:0-590 GCA_964419635.1 uncultured Chitinophaga sp.
CCCACCCAAACACCTACTGTATATTTCTGATTATACCCAATACTCCAGGCATCTCTCCTACCATAGCTGGTGCCGGTTTTCCATGCAATTTTGGGGGTGTTGGCACTCTGGCTCCAAGCCACAGGCAAATCGGTCCTGTCATATTTAGAGAGAATATCTGTGAGCATGTAAGATGCCTGCGGAGTAAGAATACTCATTGTATCCACGGCAGTTTGCTCCAACTGCTCACAAAATACTAGTGGCTTATATTTCCCTTCACTTGCTAACGCTGAGTAGAGGGCTGTCATTTCCTCCAGCGACACACCACAGCCCCCCAATGCCAAGGAAAGGCCTAGCTTTTTTTCATCTTTAGCAACCTGACGAAAATTACATTTCTTAAGCATTGTCACCAAAGCGTCTACCCCAATGTTGTTCAATGCTTTTACTGCGGGTATGTTTAAAGAGTTTTTAAGCGCAAACTCCGTAGTTACATAACCATGAAACTGTTCATCATAATTCTCGGGCTGAAACCCATTTATAGTGATAGGAACATCAGTCATACAGAATTTAGGGGTAAGAAATCCCAAATCAAAATTTGAAAATGTTATGAA
>CAYQRR010000402.1:600-2597 GCA_964419635.1 uncultured Chitinophaga sp.
AAAATTCAATCCATAAATAAAGGGTTTGAGCGTACTGCCCGGCTGACGCACAGCAGCCGCCCCATTTACCTGTCCACTGTTCTTCTCGTTGAAAAAATCAGCCGAGCCTATATAGGTTATCACATGGCCAGTCACATTATCGGCAATAACGACAGAAGCATTCTCAATACCCAATGCCGATAAATTTCGGGTATAGTTACTCACTAATTTTTCCACCTTCGACTGCATTTGCATTTGCAGAAATGTCTTTATAGTTGTATGATGTATTGACGATTTTAGTTTTAGTGCAAGATGTGCAGCGCGTTTTGGAGCTTCGGATCGTTCTACACTCAAGGGTTCGTCCATCGACTCAGCAATTGTTTTTGCATCAAACAAGCCGGCTGTCTGAAAGCGTTTGAGCCACTTATTACGTTCTAATAAAATCTTGTCGTTGTTTATACCAAGCTTTAGAGAAGAAGGTCGATTAGGAATAATAGATAATGCGGTTACTTCTGCCAGCGACAACTGTTGCGGGCTTTTATTGAAGTAGAGCACAGATACACTTTTAACCCCTTCAATATTGCTGCCGTAGGGCACCAGATTAAAATACAGTTGTAGAATTTCTTCTTTCGAGTATTTCCACTCAAGTTGTAATGCCCGAAAAACCTCTCTAAGTTTATTGAAATAGGTGCGCTGCTTAGGCTCCAACATACGCGCCACCTGCATCGTGATGGTGGAGGCACCGGAAGTTCGCTTTTGCTGCATCACATTATTAAAAAATGCTCGAAACATCGCGATTGGATTTACACCAAAATGCTTAAAAAAGTATTTATCCTCTTTCTCGATAAGGGTTTGGCGAAGTAGGGGTGAAATTTCCGACAACTCAACCCTCATCCTCCATTTATCATCAGGAGTTAGAAATGCATGAATCACCTCTCCTTTATGATCCAGCACCACCGTAGAATAACGTATAGTGTCCTGTAAGGGAAAAAGAAAATTTAACACTAAAAAGGAGAGAAAAATTAAAAGGGGAATAGATATAAGTGCGAGTAACCTATGCGCCAGTAATTTCAGAATCATAACTCAATTTGCGCAGTAATAAAACGGAGTACAATGTCTGTAAACTCATCCGGTTTTTCAGCATGTACCCAATGTCCGGCTTGCTTAATTTCTTCCAGTAAATGATTCGGAAACAAGGCTGCAATGCGACCATAATTAGCGCTATTGATGTAATTACTATTACTTCCCTTAACAAAAAGGGTCGGACCATTGAATGGATGTGCTGAAATTATTTCTCCCGATATTGCGGGATAGTTATCATGCAATGCCTGTAAATTAAATCGCCACTCAAAATTAACACCGGGCATTTCGGAGCGTGTGAGGCTTTTCAGTAAAAACTGAACGGTTATTTCGTCTTGTAGTTTGCTTCGCAAAATAGCTTGCACCGCATCACGAGACTCCGCTGCGGATGCCTGAGTGGCAAACAATGCATCAAATACATCACGGTGCTTATCGCTATAGCTTTCGGGTGCAATATCCACCACTACCAGCTTTTCTGTAAATTCAGGAAATTGTAAGGCAAAGTTCATGGCCACTTTACCTCCCATAGAATGGCCTATGAGATGCGCTTTATCTATATTCTGTTGTTTAAAAAAATCACAGAGGTCCGTTGTCATGCAAGCATAGTCAAATAAACTGCTGTGCGGTGATCGTCCGTGGTTGCGCTGATCAATGGTGTAAATACTTAATGGCGTATGGAATACAGATTCCGATTGAACAGCCATTTTCTTGGCAATAGTTTGCCAATTGTCGAGCGACCCCATCAAACCGTGAAGTATCACTACCGGAAACCCCTCTCCTATTTTCTTAAAATTGAGTTGCACGATTAAATAATTAGAAATAACCTAAAGCATCTTTGTCCGTTTCGTAAGAAATGGTAAAAGCACCTGCCGGAAGTCTTTTTGAATATCGGCCTCCACAAAATCTATTTTATACTGAGCGCAACGTAATTTGAGTGC
>CAYQRR010000403.1:0-2573 GCA_964419635.1 uncultured Chitinophaga sp.
TCGAGGTCAAAAAAGATGTGTTGGTAGGTTTTGCTCATGCTATTTCCTGGCAGAGTTCTATCAGCACTCCGTTGGTGGATTTGGGGTGAAAGAAAAACACCAGTTTGTTGTCGGCTCCGCGTTTGGGTTTATCGGAAATGGGCTGAAAACCTTCTGCCTTTAGGCGGTCTACTTCTGCTTCTATATCCTCTACTGCAAAGGCAATATGATGAATGCCCTCTCCTTTTTTGTCGATATACTTAGCAATGGCGCTCTGGGTGCCGGTGGCCTGCAGCAGTTCTATTTTAGATTCGCCTATTTTAAAAAAAGAAGTGCTCACCTGCTCCGATTCCACGGTTTCGGTTTTGTAGGGGGCCTGCCCCAGTAGTTTTTGATACAGGGTATTGGAAGCCTCCAGGTCTTTGACGGCTATGCCGAGGTGTTCTATTTTAAGCATGAGAGTGTCAATATTTCTTAATGCAAACAAAGGAATATTTATTGAGTTACATTTGCGGTATTAAAATCAGAAGCTATGCTATTTGTATCGGAAAGTGCCAAGAAGAAAATTGAAGAGATTAAACTGCAGGAAAATAAACCCGACTCCTTTGTGCGGATTACGGTGCATGGGGGCGGCTGCTCGGGCTTGTCGTATAAAATGGATTTTGATGCGGTGCTGAAGCCGGACGACCAGCAGTTTGAAGATAAGGGCATAAAACTGGTGACCGACCTTCGTTCCTTCTTATATGTGTGCAATACTACGCTTGATTTTTCGGATGGCTTAAACGGTAAGGGTTTTGAGTTTAAAAACCCGAACGCCAGCCGCACCTGCGCCTGCGGGGAGAGTTTTGCGGTGTAACCAGGGGCCTTGCTACGAGCGCAGCGCTAAGGCATATAATGCTTCTTTGGAGTTTACTTCCAGTTTTTGAATCAGGTGGGTACGGTGGGTTTTGGCGGTGTCGTAGCTGATATTTAGGAAGCGGGCAATGTCGGCCAGGCTCATTTGCTGCCCCAGTAAATCAAATATTTCACGTTCGCGCTGGGTCAGTTTATCAAAACGCTTTTGCAGCTTAAATGGATTGGTGCGGGTATTGCTGCTATCGTAATCTCCAAGCACAGAAAATTGCTGGCCGGGATGCTGCTCACTGCAGGTCAGCAGGTATTGGTGCAGCACGTGGGGTTCTTCTATTTTATCAATGTATGCATGGGCCTGGTGTCGCTGTGCTTCTGCGGCATACAGGCCGGGCGGATGCATAGAGCACAAAATACGTATGCAGCGGGGGTACAGACGATGCAGCAGGCGGCAGGCATCCAGGCCATTGTAGCGTATGCCGCGGAGTTCTATATCGAGTATGGCGGCATCGGGCTGGTGGTGCAGGGTATATTCTTCCAGTTGTTCGTAGGTGTTGCAGATGCTGATGTGGGTGGTGGGCAGTTGCGACTGCAGCACTTGCGCAAGGCCGATGCTGAACATCTTATGGTCGTCCAGCACAACAATTTCTTTAAGGGGTGGCATAGGTTTTTTTTTTAGGTTTTCTAATATAAAAAAAGGCGGGGATGTATACCCGCCTGATTATTTATGAGGAAGTGCTTTTCTTACCGGTGGGTGTCCCACACACCGAGGCGTAAATGCAATCACAATGCTCATCAATCATTCACCACAAAGTCTTCTACTGTGTTTTGGTTTTCCTGCATCACTACTTCAAACTCCCACAAGCCGATGCGCTTGTTATTGTTGTCAAACTTTTCAATGGCTATTTTTTGACTATCCATCAAAGTGGTGCTCAGGCTATAGGCCCCTTCGGCATTCACTATGCTTTTATTAATGCCCTCTTTAAACCGCACCACCAGCCCCACGCCCGGAGCGCCATTGTAGGTAACGGTGCCGCTGAGGGTTTTGGGAGAACCTTCAGTAATGTATACCACTCCCCACTGCCGGCAGTTTTCTCTGCGGCTTTCATCGCTCTCTTCATTGTAGTAGGTTTCCAGTTCGTCCCACACTTTTTTTATCACCTTATCGGTTTCGGGCAATATGGCTTCCAGGGCTTCTTCGGCCGTGTCGAGGGTTTCGTAAAAGCCGGTTTGCTGGCTGAGCTCGGCCACGTAGGCATCTACTTTAGTTTTTACCTGTAGCTGGGTGGGGTTGCTCATGGCAGCGCCACCGGCCCCCACCCGGGCGGCTTCGCCCGTGCTTACGCGGTTGCCCCACAGCGCCAGGTCGGCTTCGCTCACCATATCGGGCAAGGCGTTGCTATCAATGGGCAGGTTATAGTAGGCTCTGCCGGCCGCAGCATATTCGCCCCGTGCCACGCCCAGGTTAAACACCTGATAGTAATGGCTTACCCAGAGGCGGGCCTCGGCTTCAGCCGCGTTTTTCTGAGCCGTGTTGCCGCTGTAGGCCGCACGGGCCAACGATATGTCAGCCATTTTAGCCACAAAATCGGAAAGCGAGTTGGTAAGCCTGGTGGTGGTAACCGTGCTCAGCGGATTGGAAGCCGGTGGCAGGGTGTCCAGTTTGGCTTTGGCTTGCTGAAGGGCCAGCAAGCGGGTGTCGTGGGTTTCGGGTAATTTTCTTCTGATGGTACTCATTTTTTATG
>CAYQRR010000404.1:0-2559 GCA_964419635.1 uncultured Chitinophaga sp.
TTTTGATGATAAAATCAAAACTTTTGTCTGTATACACAGTAATCACACAAGGGAGGATTTTGCCCATCTTGTCTTGTGTGCGTGCATTGAACTGCTTGCAGAACTCCATAATGTTCACCCCTTTAGAACCTAATGCAGGTCCGATGGGAGGTGCCGGGTTAGCTTGTCCGCCTTTTACTTGCAGCTTGATAAACGTTGCGATTTCCTTTGCCATTGTATTTGTTTTTACCTATGAACTAATTTGAATTAACTGATTTTTTCTACCTGCATAAAGCTGACCTCTACCGGTGTTCTGCGACCAAATATCTTCACAATCACTTTCAGCTTCTTTTTCTCGTTGTTTATTTCCTCAATCGTGCCTATAAAATCGTTGAACGGGCCATCAATCACCTTCACTTCTTCGTTCATAATGAAAGGCTCCACCATGGTTTCTCCGGCATCCATCGCCAGGTCAGCAGTGCCCAGCATTTTGTGTGCTTCGGCTTTAGACAAATGACCCAAAAAGCCCAATACCCCATGCACCTGACGAATGTGCTGCCACATTTCCTGGGTCATTTTGTTGTCGTCCACTTCCATATATACATAACCCGGGAAAAGCGTTTTTTCCTTAATGGTTTTTTTACCGGCTTTGATGGTATATACCTTCTCGGTAGGCACCAGTATGTTGGTGATTATTTTGTCCCATTTACTACGGGTAATCTCCAGCATAGCGTGCTCGCGGATTTTGCGCTCCTGACCGCTGATAACGCGGACTACATGCCATTTAATGTTTTCTGCCATGATGCTTATCCCCCGATAATGAGTTTATAAATGCCCGAAGTGCCGTATTTGAAAGCAATATCCATACCTACCACCAGCAACGAAATAAGAATAGCCGTTACCAAAACAATAACCGAGCTCTCCTGCAACTCGGCCCAAGAAGGCCAGGTTACTTTATTCATCAGCTCGTCATAAGCTTCGCGGAAATAGGTAGTAATACTGTTCATTTTCTTATGTTTTCTTTTTGCAGGGGCAGCCAGATTCGAACTGACATCAACGGTTTTGGAGACCGGTATGCTACCATTGCACCATGCCCCTTTTTTCTGTTTATTAACAACGAACTATCTGCCCTCTTTTTTCAAAAAGGGACGCAAATATAAACACCCGCTTTAATTTTCAAAGGAATTGTATAAAAGAGTGGAGGCAGCAAAATATACTAAGCGCAGCAAACAGGCCCATTTGGGTTGAATACTGCCGAAAAAAGGGTTATTCGGGGGCAAGCCTGCACAGGAACGCTTTCCAATAAAAAAACCGCGAAGGGCCCTCCTCCGCGGCTTCGCAACAATACAGATAGGAAGGTTACTGGGCAGCCAACGCTATGTTCACGCGCTTTACGGTGCCGGATTCTATTTGGATGGTTTGTTTCCATTCTATATAGCCTGCCTTGACGGCTTTTACTTCGTATTCGCCTTCGGCCAGTTGCAGCTTCAGGGCGCGGCCTTCGGCATCGGTGGTCAGGGAAACAGCCTTGGCAGGGATGGTGATGAGCACATCGGCCACATCCAGCCCGGTGGCGGCATCGGTGACGTGGAAGCGCATGCCGGCTACGCCTGCACCGCGCACAAGGTAGAGTTGGTGTTGCTGTTCAAACTGCTTTCGGATAGCCTCCTCATTTTCCTCGCTGAAAATGACCTGTGCATCCGCATTCACAGTCCGCACGATTACTTCATAAATACTATTATTAAGTTCAATTTTTTCTTCCGTGCCCATTTCAGCTTCGCCCTCTGCGGCTATAAATGCATCATGATTTTTGCTGAAATCGCTCAACAGGGTTTGAAGTTCCGTTTCAAAAGCAGGAGGCATGTTTTCCCCGGCCTTTTCTAACGCCACCTTATTCGCTGCCACATAAAGCACTGCTTTATTCAGCATCTGTCGGCAGGCATCATAGTCGCTGTCGGCAGCTGCCGCATAGTAGTTGCCTCCCGCTTCCTCTATGGCGGGCTTCTGTAGCTCCGGTGGCAGCACATCTGCAACATATCGCTCCAGCTTGTTAAAGTAATTCAGGCTTCTTTGCACCATATCCAGCAGCAATACTCTAAGCGCTTCATGCTTCGCGCTCCGGCTTTGTGCATCCGGAAAATCCTCCGCAGCATCTATATCCAGCATCCGGGCACTCACCCAGGGGGCGGTATATTTACCCTTAAAGGCACTAAAGCGAGCGAGCAGTTCGGGTATACTCATTAGGCTTAAAATCAATCGGCAGATAGTATACAACTCTGCCTGTTTGAAATTGAAATTCGGTTTCATAACATTTTAATTTAAGTGATAAAAATGTAGAACTCCGCATGCTTTTATTTTTATACTTAAAACGCTTCCTCCGTTTTCAATATTGTACCCTTTAACTTTTTATGACATTTTTATCACAATTCCCCACCACCAGCCATCCGCCCATTCTCACGTTCGCAAATGCTCACATTCGTGATAAATGTTTTCTATCCTCTCTCCGGGAGGTGAAGTGCGCAAGCTACAGCCGAACAGGGCTGTGTTCCGCTTTCTAATTAACCCTCCCTCCCCAATTTG
>CAYQRR010000405.1:0-2553 GCA_964419635.1 uncultured Chitinophaga sp.
AAAGTTTTTTTCTTCCATCACCAGCATACACAGCACATCACCCAGCGCCAGCATAGCTGTGGTGGAAGCGGTGGGTGCCATACCCAGCGAGCAGGCTTCCTGCACACGGCCCATGGTCAATGCCACCTGGCTGGCGCGCGCCAGTGCCGAATCGGCATCGGAGGTAATGGTAACAACGGGTAATGCTTCGGGAATCAGCTGGCGGGCCAGTTGCACCAGTTCAATCGCCTCGCGGGTTTTGCCCGAATTGGAAAATACCAGCAATACATCGCCCGGACTCAGCAATCCCAGGTCGCCATGCTGCGCCTCGCCCGGATGTAAAAATACCGCAGAGGTGCCCGTTGACGAAAAAGTGGCCGCTACCTTACGGGCAATAATGCCGGCCTTGCCCATGCCGCTGCATACGACCTTGCCACGGGTGGCAGCCAGCAGCTCCACCGCCTCCAAAAGGCGATTATCCAAAGGGATATTTTGGATGGCACGGCTCTCCAGTTCCAAAATTTCGCGGGCGCGCTCAAGTTTATTGCTCATGGGGTATACAGGTTTGGGTCATGGACCGTGCCGGAGGCCGAAAAAACACAGCACGAAGAAATAATATTTCAATAGATAACACAGGCCAACACACCAAAACACGAAAGCGCCATTTCGCTTTTTTTGATTTATCGCTTATTTTCATCGCATGGCAAAGCGTAAAAGGAAAAAGAAAAGTCCGGAAGATATAGCCTCTGAAAATCAATTTCTGAAAATGAAAATGATGGCACAGTTTGGAGGCGATTTTGTAGGAAACGAAACCGTGTCGCCCGAGGTTGAAAACCAGTTTTTGAAGCAGATTATGAGTTTTCAGAAGCAGCACGGGCAAGCTAAAACCATCAGTGTATACCAATACATAGGGGAGCCTGAATACAACCATGTAAACGACCTGAGCGACCGGCAGGTGAAAGCACAACTAAAAAAACTGATGAGCTACATGAAGCGCAAGCGCGTGGTGCTGGAAGTGCTGGAAACCACCCCGGACCGCGAGGTGTATCGCTTTATTACCGAAGAATTGTTTAAGCACGAAATTGAAGACATAAGGGTAAAGGGCTGGATTACCCACTTTATCTATGAGGAGTTTCACCCCAACTTGGAGAGTGATGTAAAACATGCAGTGCACTATGCCATGTTGTACCTCTTTGATAAAGATACCCAACTCTTCAACGACTACTTTC
The DNA here is from genome assembly GCA_964419635.1 of uncultured Chitinophaga sp. Taxonomy (GTDB): domain Bacteria; phylum Bacteroidota; class Bacteroidia; order Chitinophagales; family LD1; genus Bog-950. The sequence continues at coordinate 1,209 of CAYQRR010000405.1, forward strand.
ATGACGATATGAAAGACCACCTCGGCCTTACGATGGATCTGGAAGACCTGGACAGCCGTGTGATGGCCTATAAAGAAGATTATTACAGAGTGCAGTTGGTGAACTATGACATAACAGAGATGCATATTGACAAAGAAGCGGGCCGGGCGCAGGTCGTATGCAGTGTTACTTATAAAACACAATCTGCCCCCCGCAAGCGCTCTCAAAAACACGTCTGCCGGGTAGAACTGCAACTGTTAGCCGCCACCGATGTAAAAGGCTGGTGGATAATGGAAAGCATAAACTGGCAATACGAATGAACCAATCCTGCGCTCTCATCACCCTGCTGCTCTTGCTCCAAACAGCAAGTGGTTGCGGTTCCGGGCAAGCTTGCCAAAAGTATGTGGGCACCTACTCGGACCGGGGCACTCCGCTCCACATCGTTTTGGAAAAAGACCAATATCGCCTCCGCGAAGGCAGCCAGGAATTTCCCTGCTACTGCACCGAAGCTGGTTTGCTGCAGATTGAAGGTCCGCAAGGCAAAGTCACCATCTTGCTGAGCGACAGTGCAGGTCATAAACGGTTTTGCTTTGAGGAAGACAGCCTGCACGAAGACTGCCTGTATGAAATGAAAGAGTAACACTTACTTTTTGGCGGATCCCAAACTTTGTTTTATCTCGGTGAGTTTCTGCTTGGTATGTTGCGGAAAATCGCCCTGCATCATCCAACTGTAATAGCCGGGGTCATTGCGCAGCACTTCGTCTACGGGGCGGCCTTTATACTTACCAAAATTAAACACAGCCTTGCCACCACTATAGATAAATCTACGGCCGCTATCAATGATTCTTTCTTCGTTGGTAAGGTCGTGCAGGAACTTTACATCCGGTTTTAAATCGGCAGCATAGCGTTCCAGCTGAGCCAGCAATACCTCATAAGTAGCGGTAGTATCGGCCTCGGCACTATGCGCGTTGAGGAGTGTTTTATTGCAGTAAAACTGATAGGCCGCCTCTAAGGTCCGTTTTTCAAAGTGGGTATAAATACGGTGCACATCCACCAACGAACGAGTGTCCAGATTAAAGTTGACTCCCGCTCTTATAAATTCTTCGAGCAGCACAGGCACATCAAATCGGTTGGAGTTAAAACCAGCCAAATCGCAGGGATCCATGAACTCAAACAGTTCTGCGGCAAATTGCGCAAAAGTGGAGCACATGGCCACATCTTCATCATAGATACCATGCACTGCCGAAGCTTCCATGGGAATAGGGATGGTGGGGTTCAGCCTCCGGGTGAGCACCTGCCGCGAACCATCAGGGTTCACGCGAAGCACACTGATTTCTACAATACGGTCTTTTGAAATGTCAATGCC
>CAYQRR010000406.1:0-2539 GCA_964419635.1 uncultured Chitinophaga sp.
GGACCAGGTGAGCGGTGGTTATTTCGTCAACTTCCACAAGGACATGTTTGAGTTATCGGTGGAAGGTTATTTCAAATGGCTGCAGAATCAAATTGATTACAAAAACGGAGCTACCCTACGTGCTAACGAAACAGTGGAAAACCAACTGCTATTTGGCATAGGGCGAACGTATGGAGCTGAATTTTTCTTTAAAAAAGCTACCGGAAAATTTACCGGTTGGGTCAGTTACACGTATTCGCGCAGCGAGCGAAAGTTTGCCGACATCAACAACAACACCTGGTATCCTTCTCGCTTTGACCGAACACACAATCTCAGTGTCGTGCTGATGTATGATATTACGCCCCGCATTAACGTATCGGCTACATGGGTTTATTACACCGGCTTGGCCACTACTTTCCCGATTGGCAAATACTTTTTGAACGGAGAAATAGTGCCGTATTACGGATTGCGAAATCAAGACAGATTTCCGGACTATCACCGCCTGGACATTGGCGCTACCTTCGTATTAAAAAAGAGAAGCTGGTGGGAACATGATCTGAATGTGAGTGTTTACAATCTGTATGCACGTAAGAATGCCTACTCCATAGACTTTACTGCTGATATAAACAGTGGCACAGCGTATGCAGAAAAAACGTATCTATTCCGTATCGTGCCCTCCATTACTTACAATTTTAAGTTCACCGTACCACAGGTTAAGAAAAAAGAAAAATGAAAAAACATCCATTCATAAGACTTTTCTTGGTTTGGCTTAGCGTTATAAGCATAGCCACTTCCTGTACCGAAAAAATTGATTTAAAACTCAACAACTCGGAACCTCAACTGGTAATAGAAGCCAACGTGAGCAATAAGCCGGGGCCATACACGGTTATCCTCTCCAAGTCCAGATTATATTATGAGAATAATGCATTTACGGGAGTTAGCGGGGCGCAAATCATTTTAAGCGACAATGCTGGCACCATAGACACGCTGACCGAAATAACAGCCGGATTTTATCAAACAAATTTTATTCAAGGCACGATTGGAAGAACTTATCAATTGGAAGTAAGCAGTGAAGGGACCATCTACCGTGCAAGCTGCACTATGCCGGCAGCAGTTTCCATAGATAGCGTTATAGTACGGGAAGAGACAGGGTTTAACGGTGAATTAGAAAAAGATGCGCGGGTCTATTTTACGGATCCGGCCGGCATCGAAAATTTCTACCGAATCATTGGATACAAAAATGAAGTACCCAGTAGCGGTGCCAATATTCATCGCGATAGATTGTGGGATGGTAAACAACGAAACTATGGAGTACCCTCTGGCGACATAGAAACCGGAGATACGCTCATTGCAAACTTACTGAGTATTGATGCGCGTGTTTATCAGTTTTTTAATGAGTTTAACGAAAGCAGCGGATTTGCACAGCCCGCAGCACCAGCCACACCCAACTCGATGTATACACCCAGTGCGCTTGGTTACTTCAGTGCACACGCCATTTCAGCCGACACGATTCTTATCCCCTAGGTTAAAGCGATTACTTCACCAGATTCTTTTCAATCCTTTGTATAGGGCCCGGGCATTCATGCTCATGGCATGTAATGCAACTGCTCACGAGTAAATTAAAATTGGACGTTCGTTGGGGTGTATGTATGTTCTCGTAATAGCTCGACAGTCCTTTTTGAAAATTCTGAATATAGGCCACATGATCTGCAGATGGCTTTTTGCCTTCGGTCAGTTTTGCCGTGTTTATTTTTGCAAACGACTTAGGAAATTCCTGTGCTGGTTTATTCTGTGTAATATTTTGCCTCTCCAAATCCAGGAATGCAAGCATCTGTCGCATCAGTTTAGCCATTGGGCTCACAGGCATTGCAGCTTGAGAAAAAGATGCCGCTACCACCACCACTAGCAGAAATATTTTTTTGTTCATGTGCAATATTAAACCAATCAGGGTTTTATATTTTGCAAATACAAAAATCAATAACATGCATCAACTCTCCTCCCTGGACTATGCTGTTTTCCTCTTTTATTTTCTGATAGTATCCGGCTACGGCTTATGGATTTATTACCGAAAAAAGAAACAAAACGAAAACACAACAGATTACTTTTTGGCGGAAGGTTCTCTTACCTGGTGGGCCATTGGTGCATCGCTTATTGCATCCAATATATCGGCTGAGCAGTTTATTGGTATGAGTGGCGCGGGCTTTAAACTTGGCCTGGCAGTAGCCAGCTATGAGTGGATGGCTGCCGCCACATTAATTATTGTGGCTGTATTTTTTATGCCGGTGTATCTCCAAAATAAGATTTACACCATGCCGCAATTTCTGAGTACCAGATACAATGGTACCGTGGCAATGATTATGGCAGTATTTTGGCTCTTATTATACGTAGTTGTAAATCTTACCTCCATTTTATTTTTGGGGGCGCTGGCTATTAGCAGCATATCCGGATTAAGCCTGCAACTATGTATGTATGCGCTGGCCTTCTTTGCTATTTTCATTACCCTGGGTGGAATGCGGGTAATCGGTTACACAGATGTCATTCAAGTATTCTTTCTTGTATT
>CAYQRR010000407.1:0-2534 GCA_964419635.1 uncultured Chitinophaga sp.
TTTACCTGGCCGGGAGAGATACTTTCAAAAGAAATGACAGGAGCAGGGTCAACCGTCTTTTCTTTGCGGCAGCTGCTGAACAAGTTAAGCAGAAGTACGCAGAAGCCTGAAAAAATAAAATGTCGTTTCGTCATTTTGTTTTTTATTTGATAAAGAAGGACCATGCTCGTTTATAATATTCCAACATGTCAGTGCGCGGCATCTCGGTATTCTGCGGGTGTTGTCCGTCATTTACAAAATAACGCATATACAATATTTTTTGTTTAGGAAAAACACTGGTGTTCAAGGCAAAAACATATAGCTCGCTCGTACCCGTATTGAGATAACTTCCGGTATAGGTCCAAGCATTGCTAAAATCATCCATGTTGGTAGAGATCTTCAGCTGATTGACTTTTAGCTGGTTAACAGCTGTACTATCATCGCTTACGACTACTGCAACGTACATTGGTGCGTTGGCAGGAGCGTAGAACGGATTGTAGTATTGCATGTCTGCCCGGTTCGAATCCAAAGAATAAATTACGGTAGGAGGTAATTTATCGAAAGCGATATAAAATCCAACCGTTGGTTCATTATTCGGAATCTTTGGTACGACGCCATAGGGATCTTTGGCTCCTTTCATGATCCAATTGCAAATCCGGCTCATTTCTGTATCATCCAAGGCCGTACTGTACAAAGGCATGCGTCCTTGCGAAGTGTCTGTGCCGCTGACAATAAGATCATGCTTAAGGCGTTGCCAGAACCAACTTTTGGCAGTGTCATAAGGTTGTACCCTATATTTCCACGGCTGTAATTTTTTTACAACAGGATGATAGGCAAGGGTTGCGTACGCAGATTGTACGGTGCGGAAATCCGGCTCAAAATGACCATCGTGGCAACCAGGATTCGCACATTTTACGGCCAAGATATTTCGGTGTATCCATACGAAACTAGTCGGATCAAGCGTGTCGACGGGAGGCACAAGGTTGCGGTCGATGCTATCATAGGGATTGGGCGGAGGCGGATCTTTTTTGCTACAAGCCAGCAAAAGCCCAATTAAAGCCAAGAGTAGACAACTGATATATAACTTGTTTTTCATTTTCATGCTTCTCCAATTTTTAAACAAACGCTTGCGAAAGCGGGCTGCCCATTTGCGATTTGTACTTATTTGGAATACTCGTATGGAAACCGAGAATATCAGCGATTGTCGGAACAATATCTATGCTTTCTCCCGATACGGAGCTGATTACCTGATTTTGTTTTACAGCGTTCGATGGACCTGCTACTAGGCAAAAAATCTCACGAGAACTGGCGTCGCCTGTGTGGTCGAGCGCATAGCGGCCAAAGGAATCTATCTGAGAATTATAAGTAATATTTCGTCCATGCTCCGGAGCCACAATCAAAATAGTATCATTCATCATGCCGGGTGTACTTTGTATGGTATTCCACAGATGCGACAACGCATAATCCGCTTTGCGCATATTGTCGCAATACTGTGTAAAATTAAAATGTCCTATATCAATGTCTTGCATATTCACCACCAATAATTCAGGCTTGAATTCTTTCATAATTTTTTCGGCGAAAAACACATTGAACATGTCATTGCTCATAAAGCCTAATCCCCAGGGGTCGTTGTAAAGTCCACTGATGGCTTCATTGAAGCTTTTGGAAATAAATTTTTCCAGTAAATAAGCGTCTGTTTCCGAATTAACAATACCGGCATTTCCAGCATATTTATTGGCAAAATTGCTATCACAAAATTGACGGATATTTTTTACCGCATCGCTTTCCGGTGTCGTGAATACCTTAGGATTGCCCAATGAGTCATAGCCATCTTTGCTAATAATGGAAGCCGGCTGAATGTAATTGGCGCCATAAATAGCCCCGTAATTTTGATCATTACTGTAATTCAACGCTGGGTAAGGCCCCAATGTATTGGAGATCCACCAGGCATTGAGGGCGGACATGCTCGGGCTATTGTGTTTACGGTAATATTCAAAGATAGTAGGGAAGGCCGGATTCGTTTTCAGGTTAAGATCAGTACCGGTATACATGCCTGTCATAGCAACGGTATGCCCGTTGAAATGCCCGGTTGGCCCTTCTTTATAACGAAACTCTTTGAACAGAGTGCCGTAAGTTTGTAGTCGATTTCCTGTAGGGCTTGGAATATTGCTCATACCGGCAGCGATATCCGGAGAAATAGATTCGTTGCCGGAAAGCGTATAACGCATCAAGTTACCGTCTTTCTTTTGCATGGACTCCAGGTTACGCACACCACCTGCAAACAAACAAAAGACAACGTGATTGGCTTTACGTGCTCCTGTGGACGCAAACAAGCGGCCCGAGGGTAAAATAGTGGGTAGCATGAGTGTACCAGCAGCTGCTATTCCTGTTTTTTTAATAAAACTTCGTCGGTTCATGTAAATCTGTATTGAATGGTTCTCCCATTGCAGCAATCTCTTCTACTTCAAATCTTTTAAGAACAGATTTTAGTTTGTTGTAAATTAACTCAAATCCTTCCTTTACAGCATTGATATCTTCCACATTTTGATTGAACT
>CAYQRR010000408.1:0-2520 GCA_964419635.1 uncultured Chitinophaga sp.
AATGCCTTTCCTAAAATTAATATGTCGGGTCGCACATCCTCCCAGTCACAAGCTAACATCTTACCGGTGCGTGCCAAGCCGGTTTGCACTTCATCGGCAATGAACAAAACACCAGCTTTTTCACAGAGGTACTTCGCCTTTGCCAAATAATTTTCATCCGGCACCACCACACCTGCTTCTCCTTGAATAGGCTCCACCATAAAGGCACACACATCCTTTTCATTCAGTGCTTCGTTCAAGGCTTTTAAATCGTTGTAAGGAATCTGGATGAAGTTGGGAACATAGGGCCCAAAGCCCGCGTAGCTGCTTGGGTCGGTAGATGCGGAAATAGCCATTAAAGTGCGACCATGAAAATTGTTTTCGGGTACTATTATTTTAGCCTTTTTGTCCTTTATCCCTTTTACAGCATATGCCCATCTTCGGGCCAGTTTTACAGCTGTTTCCACGGCTTCCACCCCGGTGTTCATCGGTAAAACTTTATCATAACCAAAATATTCAGTAATGTATTTTTCAAATTCTCCTAGTGAAGAGTTATAAAAAGCACGGCTTGTAAGGGTTAGTTTTTCGGCCTGTTTTTTCAGCACATCTACAATTAACTGATGGCAGTGCCCCTGATTAACAGCAGAATAAGCCGACAGAAAGTCCAAATACCTTTTCCCTTCCACGTCCCACATGTACACTCCCCTTGCCCGGTCAATGACTACCGGTAGTGGGTGATAATTATGGGCACCGTAACGGTCTTCCAGTTCCATCAAGTAGGCACTTTTTGACATTGTTTCAGTAGTCATCTTTTTAAGGTTTAAGATTTTAAAAATAGCCAAACAAATCTCCTTTTGCTTTCAGCCAGGCTTGTTGGTCAATTACAAACAATAGATGATGCTGTTTTATGTATTGGTTGCGCGCAAAAAATATTTTCAAATTAAAGTTTGTTTCGCATACCAAAACATGTTAATCGCGCGTTTTAAGCAGTTTTGATTTAAATATGCTGTATGATTACTGACTTACAAAAAGCATCTTTGGTATCCAGAATGGATAAGTTATTGCCACAAACCAAGGCACTTTGGGGTAGAATGAATGTTGAGCAGATGTTGGCTCACATGAATGATGCCTTTAAAATTTCGATGGGGATGAAGGAAGCAGTTGATAAGAGTAATTGGTATACCAAGAATATAATGTTTCCGGTGGCTGTTTATCTGCTTCCATCCTGGCCCAAGAGTTCTCATACCGCACCGGAGATGGATCAAGAGCAAGCGGGAACCCAACCACGCGATTTTTATACCGAGCTAGAATTCGCCAAAAAAATGATTGATATTTTTAATGAGCGCGAAGAAAATAAGCTGAAGCCTCACCCTATGTTTGGCTCATTAACTAAGCGTCAATGGTCCGATTTGTTAGTAAAACATTTTAACCATCACCTGACTCAATTTGGAGTATAATTGAACCAGCATGAAACAACTAGATATATTGGCTATTGGAGTGCATCCGGATGATGTGGAACTTGGTTGTAGTGGCACACTACTCAAGCAAATGAGTTTGGGTGCACAAGTCGGTGTTGTGGATCTTACAAGAGGCGAGTTGGGAACTAGGGGGAATGTGGAAACGCGTAGGAAAGAGGTAGCCTTGTCTTCTGAGATATTAGGCATTTCGGTGCGCGATAATTTGGGATTTGAAGACGGTTTTTTTGCAAACGATAAGCATCATCAGCTTGAATTGATACGAGTAATTCGGCTGTATCGACCCAAAGTGGTATTGACGAATGCGAAATATGACCGACACCCCGACCATGGGCGAAGTGCAGAGTTAACCCGTGATTCGGCATTTCTTTCGGGTCTGTCACGTATTGAAACCACGATGAACGGTGTTACGCAGCGAGCCCATCGTCCTATGGCAGTTTATCATTACCTGCAGGCTATTCACGCTGAGCCTGATTTTGTGGTGGATATCACCCCTTTTTTCGATACGAAGTTGCAATCAATCATGGCATTTGGTTCGCAGTTTTATAATCCGGATTCCAAAGAGCCATCCACATTTATTTCATCTCCGGAGTTTTTAGAATTCGTAAAAGCCAGGGCTGTGCATTTTGGAGTTCCGGTAGGGGTGAGGTATGCCGAAGGTTTTTTAGTGAACCGAACTTTGGGCGTTAGCGACATCCTGCAGTTACTTTAATCTATTATTTTCAAGCTTTATAGCTTTATTCGCGCCCCGTTTATCTATAGCCCATGTTTCACATTTTTATAAGCAGCATTTTGTTGAGTGTAATTCATGCGTTGATACCGAATCATTGGATGCCGCTTATTTTTATTAGCCGGAGCGAAAAATGGGAAGTGCGCGAAACGATATTCATCAGCATGATTACTGCTGTGGCACATACCTTAAGTACCATCGTTATTGGAATAGGAGTGGGTGTATTGGGTTATAAGTTGGCTGTGAAATATGAATATATTACCACATTGGTTGCTCCACTTGTGCTTATTGCCATCGGGTTGTTTTATTTTATAAAAGACGTTATTCATCATCACG
>CAYQRR010000409.1:0-2517 GCA_964419635.1 uncultured Chitinophaga sp.
CCCATTGCTCATAAGGTACTGGGTACAATTGTTCTATGCGCACGATGGCAACATCCGTTTTGTTTTCGCTCTCTTTCTTAGCCAATAAATCATAATAGATTTTCCCGGAACAAAATATCACCTTTCTAACATCATTCGGATTTGCTTGTGCATCATCTATCACTTCTCTGAATTTCCCGTCAGTGAGGAGGCTTATATCATCCACACATTTAGGATGTCGCAATAAAGATTTCGGCGACATATTAATCAGTGGCTTTCTGAACGGCCATGCTAATTGGCGACGTAATGTGTGAAATAAATTGGCAGGTGAAGTGATATTGGTAACGACCATATTCAATTCGCCACACATCTGTAAAAATCGCTCTAATCTTGCAGAGCTGTGTTCGGGCCCTGCGCCCTCATAGCCATGGGGCAACAACATAACCAATCCCGAATTTCGATTCCATTTAGTCTCACTGGAGGCAATAAACTGGTCGATGATAATTTGTGCACCATTATTGAAATCGCCAAATTGCGCTTCCCAAATAGTCAAAGGTGAAGGCGAAGGCAAAGAGTAACCATACTCAAATCCCAATACGCCATATTCGGATAAGAGCGAGTTGTAAATGCGAAAAGTGGCCTGTTTGCCATCCGGTCTGATATGGCTTAAGCGGTTATATTCCGCCCCGGTAGTCTCATCATACAGACAGGCATGTCGGTGCGAGAATGTGCCACGTTTCACATCTTCGCCACTCAATCGCACATCATGACCATCCAATAACAAAGAACCGTAAGCCATTAATTCGCCTGCTGCCCAGTCGATAATTTTATGCTCGCGCAACATAGTATTACGCTGTTCTAAATATTGTTTGATTTTGCGAAGAGGCACGAATCCATCTGGCACAGTAGTCAATGCATGTATGAGTAGTTCTTTATACTCTTCTGAAATGTGGGTATCCGGCGCATGCTGAAAATCACTTAACTCCGCTTTTCTCAGGGCATTCCAAGCCAACTCGGTAGATTGCGGAGTATATTTCTTTTCTTTTTGCTTGTAATCGTTTAAGCGGTCTTGCAGTTCTGCCCAAAATTCATCTTCCATCTTTTTGGCCAATTCAGCTTCTGCCATACCCCAGGCATGCAGTTTTTGATTGTATAAATCGCGTACTCCTGTATGGTCTTTTATGAGCTGATACATTTTAGCCTGAGTATAATGCGGGTCATCGCCCTCGTTGTGTCCATGCTTGCGGTAGCAAACCATATCTACGAAAACATCTTTATTAAAACGCTGACGATATTCTGCCGCCAACTCCGACACGTATGTTACGGCTTCCACGTCGTCCCCGTTTACATGAAACACCGGGCATTGTAATGTTGCCGCAACAGAAGTTGAATAATTAGAAGAACGCGCGTCGTCAAAATCGGTGGTAAACCCGATTTGGTTGTTGATGACAAAATGTACCGTACCACCGACAGTATAACCTTTGAGTCGCTCCATTTGCAATACCTCATACACGATGCCTTGCCCGGCAACTGCTGCATCGCCATGAATAGCAATCGGCAAAATTTTATCGTAATCTGAATGGTAAATGGCATCTGCCTTAGCCCTGCAAAACCCTTGGATAACGGGATTTACTGCTTCTAAATGAGATGGATTGGGCAGGAGTTTGATATAAACTTCTTTTCCGTCCATGGTATCGTATTGGGATGAATAACCTAAATGATATTTAACATCTCCGGTGCCTGAAGAGAAATCATCCGGAGCAATGCCTTCAAATTCAGAAAAAATTTGTTCGTAGGTTTTACCTACAATGTTTGCCAACACATTTAATCTACCGCGATGCGCCATACCGATAACTACTTCCTCCACACCCTGGTTGGCAGCAGTATTTATCATCGTGTCTAAAGCCGGTATGGTGGACTCTCCACCTTCCAAAGAAAATCGTTTCTGACCGATATATTTAGTGCCCAAAAATTTCTCCAGCACTTCGCTTTCGTTCAGTTTTTCCAAAATGCGTTTTTTCTTTTCTAAAGGATGTTCGTAGGCTAAATAGTTGTGTTCTATTTGTTCGCGCAGCCAGGCACGTGCATCTCTGTCGAGCACATAATTGTATTCCCAGCCTATGGTGCGACAATAAATTTGTTTAAGACGTTCTATGATAGTAGAAAGTTTAGCCCGTCCGATGCCAATTTCTTTTCCGGCGTGAAATTCAACCTCCAAATCGGATTCTTTTAAATTAAAAAAGTGCAAATCCAAGTCGGCGTGGCGGTCTTTGCGTGGGCGAAGCGGGTTGGTATTAGCTACCAAATGAGCCTTATTGCGATAGCCGCTAATTAATTTTAAAACCTTAAATTCTTTTGGGGAAACAAAATCTATTTCAGGTTTAGCAATAGTATTATCCGGAGTTTGCAATGCAAGCTCCGTTGTTTCATTCTTGGTAGTCCCTTTGCCATTTTCACCAAATTTGTAGGCTAAATCAAACCCAGCGAAAAACTTGCGCCATTCGGCATCCACCGATTCCGGGTTTTTAGCATAGTTTT
>CAYQRR010000410.1:0-2508 GCA_964419635.1 uncultured Chitinophaga sp.
AGATCACAGTAGCGGGCGTTGCCGCCCTGGCGATTGATGGACTCCACCACCTCCTGATAGGGCAGCGAGATATCTTCCACGGGTGTTCGCAGCAGGGTAAATAAATCTATTCCGGCATATTTTCTGCGCAGCAATTCAAACACCGTAAAGCAGACCAAATGGCTGGTGAGCACCACATTGAATCGGTGGTAATTATCCACGATCCGTTCGCCCAATATCTTGGTGTATTCGGCATCGCGCTGTTCATCATCTTTCATTACGCCATTGGTAACAAAGTAGTTTTTTACATTGATTTTCTGGCCCAGGTGATTGTAGCTTTCGCCCTGCTCATCTACCTTGTTACCCAATACATCCATCACCTCGCCAAAGGATACCGAAAGTGAAGAAGAGGCACTAATGAACTTATAGATGAAGCGAACCAACTTAAAAGAGGTGGAGTATTCGTCATTTTCTTTTAAGAACTTCTCTTTGCCGGTTTCTTTGAGGTAATCGTTGATGAGGCCCTGGGCTTCTAACACAAAGTGATAGTTGATGACACAAGGAACGATGTAAATGCGCGGAGCCAGTTGATCGTTGTAGTTTTTAAAGTTGAGTTTCTGCGCTTCTACAGCTGTGCCCAGCAGGCCCAGTTTTAATTTCTTTTCTAACTCTCCGGAGCGGGAGCGGGTGCCCCCGGGAAAGAAAATACTGTGCGCTCCCCGTTGCAGTGCCACGGTAGAGTAGCATTTAATCATTTCCAGATACACCGAGTTTTTCTTTCTGCGGTCTACTTTATAAGCCCCGAGGCGGCTCATAAAATAGGAGAGGATACCAATGCTAAAAAGATTGAGACCGGCCCCATAGGTGAAGGCCGGCAGCCCCAGTTCGTTCAGCAGCCAACCCACCATAATGGAATCCATATTGCTGAAGTGCGTGGGCACCACCACCACGGTGCCTTTGGTGGCCAGATGCCGTATTTTTTCCACGTCTCCCGATATGGGTATTTTTTCGTGCAGGGTTTTCACATTGCCCGCAAATGTTTTTAACCATTTGCCCGGTGCGGCACTCAGGATGCGGCCAAAAAACTGCGGCAGAATGGCCTTGGCCAGGTGGAAGGCCTGCGGGTCAAACTCGCCCACAATTTCGGAAACATAACGGTGCAGTATTTCGTCCAGGATGTCTTCTTCGGAGTAGGCCGCGGCATCCTGTTCCAGGGTTTCCAGTCGGATAAATTTGCTCTTGATGCCGCTCCAGAATTGCCGCTCGTCTTTGGGGTCGGCTTTCCAGGGTTTTTCGGTGAGGCGAATGCGCTCCTGATACAGCACCCGGGCCAGCTCATCGCGCAGCTTGGCGGGGGTATTATACTTCTCCTTTATTTTCTCTTTGGTCCGTTTTTTTACCTCGGCTATAAAGTTTTCTCTATCGGCACTCAGCCTGGATATGGGCCATTGCTTAATGTCTTCCACTATATAACGTAGTGGGTAATCGGTGGGTTTATATAGTCTTCCGCTCATGGGCTTTGGTCAGGTTCCGGTGCGCCTAAAGTATAAAAATGTCGCATCTGTGTGCCAATGCGGTATTCAAAAATCAAAGCTTAAAAAGCAGGAATTAAAGAGCAAAGGTCGATGGGCAAAGAGCAATGAGCAAAGTTCAAAGGGTGAACCTTCCTAAAATTACTTTACACTTTTCGAGGATGTTACTAAAAGTGTTTGGAAGTAAAACGGTATTAGAAAAATGCAACAGAGCTGACGAAAAGAATGGTATTGGAGAGGAAAAGAGCCGTGCCGGAGAAGAAAAGAACGATTCCACTGGCGAAAAGTGCTGAGATGGAGGAGAAAAGAAGGGGGAATTAGATGTTAGTTGGTGGTTGGGAGGGTGAGAGTGAAATTCTTCCTTTTCAGGAATTGCTTGTCCCGAAGTTTATTTGGGATGGCATCGTGTATTCGTTCAAATAATACAAGATTACCCGCTACGCAAAGCCTTCGCTCGAACTGACAAAACCCATCTTCCGAACGGTTAACGGGGGGGGGCACCAACACAGAACTAACGGGAAGTTGAGGGGCTTTGTTTGCAGGTGACAACACCTGCAAAGGCAAATGGTCGGATGGCCGAGCGGTTAGGCAGAGCTCTGCAAAAGCTCGTACAGCGGTTCAAATCCGCTTCCGACCTCCCATAAAAGCCCTGTTTTCATTCATGGAAACAGGGCTTTTTCTTTTGGGAGCTTTGGATAGGGTTCCGTTAGTTTGTGGGCGGTTGACATTGGGCAGTGTGGAGCGGATAGGAGAAGGGGAGGGGTATAAATCAGTGGTTTTGGTGAGGAGATAAGCTGCATTGGAGCAGACAGAAACGATGGGGGAGGCGACATATGTTAAAGGGGTGGCGACAGAAACGATTTCCGGGGCGACAGATGTTAAAAGGGAGAGGACAGAAGCCGAGGAGGAGGCAACAGAAGTTAAAAAGGTGAGGACAGAAATGAAACCCGAGAGGACAGAAATGAAAAAGTCAGCAGCCAACCAGTGCGTGAAAAAC
>CAYQRR010000411.1:0-2499 GCA_964419635.1 uncultured Chitinophaga sp.
TTGACATTAGTCCCTACTACTATATTGTGCAATCTAAAATTTATGAATCGAGCGTTGCCGGGTTTAAGACGCTATTTGATGGAGAAACTTCGAGATTAAACAATGGAGAAAGCTCCCTCTTTTTGGTGAACGCACGCGAAAACAGATACTTAGATTCGCAGGTAAAGTTGCGGGAACTACAAGCAAAATATTATAAGAAGCAAGCCGCCCTGAAATGGGCCGTAGGTAATATTGGCAGATAGAAACGCTACGTGGAAAATTAGCTAAGCGCTTTTTTCACTTCATCAGCAGCTTCCTTCAATTGGATAGCACCACGAACTTTCAATCCGCTTTCATCAATGATTCGCTTCCCTTCTTCTGCGTTAGTGCCTTGTAAACGAACGATAATTGGAACAGGAATATTTCCGATAGACTTATAAGCATCAACGATACCCTGCGCTACTCTGTCGCAACGAACAATGCCCCCGAATATATTCACCAAAATCGCCTTTACGTTTTCATCTTTTAAAATGATTCGGAACGCTTTTTCCACTCGTTCAGCGTTGGCCGTGCCACCTACATCCAAAAAGTTAGCAGGGTCGCCACCACTTAGTTTAATAATATCCATGGTAGCCATTGCCAATCCGGCACCATTCACCATACAGCCCACATTACCATCCAGTTTCACATAGTTCAGTTCTGCTTCCACAGCCTCCAATTCAGTAGGGTCTTGTTCAAATTTGTCATTGAGCACTTCCAGGTCTTTGTGACGATAGAGTGCATTATCGTCAATGGAAATTTTACCATCTACGGCAATGATTCGGTTATCGGATGTCTTTAAACATGGATTGATTTCTACCATAGAGGCATCCGTTGATATATAAGTGCTGTAAACCGCCTTTACAAACTTGGTCATCTCCTTAAAGGCATTGCCACTCAAACCTAGGTTGAACGCAATTTTGCGGCATTGAAAATCCTGCAATCCAACTTTGGGGTCCACCCACTCTTTGTGAACTTTCTCAGGGGTATGCTCTGCCACTTCCTCAATATCCATTCCGCCTTCTGTGCTATAGATAAATACATTTTTGCCGGTGCCCCGATCTAGTAAAATGGAGAAATAAAACTCCTTAGGTTCTGCTTCTCCCGGGTAGTAAACATCTTGTGCTACCAATATTTTGCGAACCATACGACCGGCAAGTCCGGTTTGCTTGGTAACCAATATCCCTCCTAAAATGTTAGTGGCTATTTCTTTTACTTTATCGTGATTTTTAGCAAGCGCTACTCCATTCTGCTCAGTTCCCTGTATTTTACCTTTGCCTCTACCGCCCGCATGAATTTGGCTTTTCACCACCACCCAGTCGCTATTGTACAGCTCTTTAAGTTTTTGGGCTGCATCCAACGCTTCTTCTATGGTTTCGGCTACATAGCCTTCTTGAATAGCAGCACCATTTTTCTTCAATAGTTCTTTTGCCTGATACTCGTGTAAATTCATCTTGCGGTATTTTGTTTATTTAATTGAAACAGAAGCGCGGTGAAAATAGTTTTAGCCATGGAAATGACAAGCGAAAATTATAGCGGATAAATGAGGGGCTCATAAACAACTCAAAATTCTACATTCACCCCATGATTCTGGAATGCAGAAATATTTCTAAAAAATATGGCCCGCTCGAAGTGCTAAAAGATGTGTCGCTGACAGTAGCTAAGGGCGAAATCGTATCGCTTGTTGGCCCATCGGGCGCAGGTAAGTCAAGTTTGCTGCACATACTGGGCACTTTGGATAAACCGGATAGCGGCAGTGTTGAAATAGACGGTAAAAATCTGCTGAAGATGAGCGAAAAACAGCTATCTGATTTTAGAAATCGTTCCATTGGTTTTATTTTTCAATTCCATCATTTGCTGCCGGAGTTTACCGCATTAGAAAACATTTGTGTACCTGCCTATATACAAGGTCAGTCGAAAAAACTGGCTGAAGCCAAGGCGAGCAAACTGTTGGAGCTATTGAAACTGAGTGGCCGTGCGCATCATAAACCATCTGAAATGTCGGGAGGAGAGCAACAGCGAGTGGCCGTAGCCAGGGCACTCGTCAATGACCCGCTCTTGATAATGGCAGATGAGCCATCCGGCAATCTGGACACCAACAATGCTCGTGACCTGCACCAACTTTTTTTTGAACTCAGAGATACTTTTCAGCAAACCTTTGTGATAGTAACCCACAATGAAGAGCTGGCGGCCATGGCCGATAGAAAAGTAATGATGAAAGACGGAAGAATCGTTTAGATAAAGAATGTATTGAACTGCAAATGCCATATGTCATCCCCCACAGCCACACAGCTACTGAAAAAATATTGGGGGCATAATCATTTCAGATCGCTGCAAGAAGAAATCATCCAGTCAGTTGTTGCCAAAAAAGATACGCTGGCATTATTACCCACCGGTGGTGGCAAATCAATTTGCTTCCAAGTGCCCGCTTTGATGCAGGAAGGCATATGTATTGTAGTGTCACCGCTGATAGCATTGATG
>CAYQRR010000412.1:0-882 GCA_964419635.1 uncultured Chitinophaga sp.
TTTATTGAAAATACATTTATTTTTGTGCCTCCTAACAAACGAATTGTAAGAAGTGAAACAAATAAGTTTACATATTGACACAAACAGCAGGCTGCATGCAGCGGCTTGCGTTGTTGTAAATGTGCCTTCTAACAGCCCCCGGCGCCATCCTCGATGCTGATAGGCCGAGCAACCGAGAGTTGCCCCTGTCAGTGAAAAAGACCCCAGGACACTTTAACAAGTTTTCTCCATTACAACACAATTATTTTTTCCAGTGGAAACGAATAATATCATTATACGGGTAGCCAATATTGGCGACCTGCACTACTCAAAGAACATTACCGAAGAAATGGCCGATTCGGCCAAGGCCCGTGGCACCGGAATTGCCAAGCGAAGCCCTGACTATGTAGAAAAGAAAATGCTCGAGGGCAAAGCCGTGATTGCTTTGACATCCGATGGCAAATGGGTTGGGTTTTGTTATATCGAAGCATGGGGGCACGGCAAATTTGTAGCCAACAGCGGCTTGATTGTAGCACCTGCATTCAGGAAAAGCGGCGTAGCCAAACAAATCAAGAAAAGGATTTTTGATTTGTCGAGGCAGATGTACCCTGAGTCAAAAATATTTGGGCTGACGACTGGGCTTGCCGTGATGAAGATAAATTCCGAGCTTGGTTATGAGCCTGTTACTTACTCTGAGTTGACAGACGACGAAGAATTTTGGGCTGGCTGCAAAAGCTGTGTGAACTATGATATACTGATGAGCAAGGAAAGGAAGAACTGTATGTGCACGGCCATGTTATACGACCCTGCTGACCACCGGGAACCTGAAGAAACAAGAGAAGATTTCAAGAAGAATTCAAAGATTTATGAGCGCCTGATGGAGATAAGGCAGAGCAGGCTGTT
>CAYQRR010000412.1:892-2497 GCA_964419635.1 uncultured Chitinophaga sp.
AGGCTGTTGCGCTGGCTGAAAAGAAAGGAAGACAGCGGGAGCGACAGCAACCCAATCAAGATGGTTTTAAAATATTTCCTCAAACCAAAGTTTAATTAACAGCAATGGGCAAAAAAGTTGTTTTAGGTTTTAGCGGCGGGTTGGATACTTCGTTTTGTGCAAAGTATTTAACGGTGGAGAAAGGCTACGAAATACATTCTGTGATTGTAAACACCGGTGGCTTTAGTGCGGATGAGTTGGCAAAGATTGAAGCGCATGCTTATAAACTGGGTGTGAAGACGCATACTACAGTTGATGCAGTAAAAAGCTATTACGACAGTATTATCAAGTATTTGATTTATGGGAATGTGCTGAAGAATAATACTTACCCGTTAAGTGTAAGCGCTGAAAGGTTGAGCCAGGCGTTGTGCATTGCAGAGCATGTAAAAAAAGTGGGTGCAGAAGCAGTAGTGCATGGCAGCACAGGCGCCGGCAATGACCAGGTGAGGTTTGATATGATTTTTAACATTATGATACCCGGAGTGGAAATCATTACGCCGATACGTGACATGAAACTGAGCAGGGAAGAAGAAGTGGCGTATTTGAAGAAGCATGGCGTGGAAATGAATTTTGAAAAATCTGTTTACTCCATTAATAGAGGATTGTGGGGCACCAGTGTGGGCGGCAAAGAAACATTGAACAGCAACGGCATGTTGCCGGAAGAAGCATGGCCCACACAGGCAACAAAAACAGATACAGAAAATGTGGAGTTGGGATTTGAAAAGGGAGAACTGAAAACGGTGAATGGTAAATCGTTCTCCCATCCTTCAGAAGCGATACAGTATTTGCAAACTATTACCGGGCCGTTTGGCATAGGAAGGGATATCCATATTGGCGATACAATTATTGGCATAAAAGGCCGTGTGGGTTTTGAAGCGGCAGCGCCTTTGATAATATTAAAAGCACACCATGCGTTGGAAAAACATGTGCTGACCAAATGGCAACTGAACTGGAAAGACCAACTGGCTTTGTTTTATGGCAACTGGTTGCATGAAGGGCAGATACTGGACCCGGTAATGAGGGACATAGAAAGCTTTTTTGAGAACAGCCAGAAGCATGTTACAGGTAAAGTGTTTGTAGAATTGAAGCCGTATCGTTTTCAGGTAACAGGTATCGAATCTAAGTACGATTTGATGAGCAGCAAGTTTGGAAAATATGGCGAGATGAATAATGGATGGACAGGTGAAGATGTGAGAGGGTTTACGAAAATTTTTGGCAATCAGGTAGCGATTTGGAATTCAGTAAATGAAGAGAATAAAAAATAAAATATTCAATGCTCAATATTCAATTCTCAATGTTCAATGGAAAGCAATAAGAAAATACAAGTTGGCATTATTGGCGGCGCTGGTTATACCGGTGGAGAACTGATACGTTTGCTGGTGAATCATCCTGCTGTTGATATTGCAGCGATACATAGCAAGAGTAATGCTGGTAATGCAGTATCTGCTGTGCATGGTGATTTGGTAGGAGAGACCAGTTTGTTTTTTTCTGGTGATGATGGTTTTTTGAAAGATGGAAGTATTGATGTGTTGTTCTTATGTGTTGGTCATGGCGATGCAAAAAAGT
>CAYQRR010000413.1:0-2472 GCA_964419635.1 uncultured Chitinophaga sp.
TCGGCAGCGCTTTTTAAAACCCGAGATTGAATAAATTTATTGCCGCAAGGCCGTGTTGGTGCCGGAGGCTGCAATGTTGCTCGCCAGGTCGTAGTCGATATCGGGGCAGGCTTCACCGGGGTTTACCACACGCAGTATCATGCGGCCGGTATTCGACACTTTATTGTAGTTGACATCTGTCCTGTTAAACGTCCCTTCGCCATTGGTATCAAAACTGAGGGTAATTTGCAGCGCAAACTGTCCGACATTATCCGAAGCAATGCCGCGAAGCATCAGTAAACCTCCTTCGCCCCGCTGAAACACATTATCCGCCTTATTGGTTACCCAACACATACCCGCTGGCAGATTGCTGATATTATCTATCCGCATTTGTGCCACCACATCGTCACTATTGCCGCGCGGAACGGTGTTAAACACCTGAAAGGGTACCGCCACTTCGGTGTAGACCCCCTGCTGAATGCAGGGCAGCGAATACGAAGCCTGAAAGCCTCCGCCTGCTCTTATTTTGGCCGAAGCCCCAGTATCGGGCACCGTGGCATCGGAACAATGCTGTGCCAGCAAGGTGCCGGTGGTCAAGCAAGAAAAGAGTGCTAAGGATACTATCATGCGGAGAGGAAACATACGATTCATTTTTCTTTGAAGTAATACGCGCTGCAGCGCACTTTGTTTCGCGGATACAAAACAGTTACATACGTTTTTTCTTAACGCTGCGTTATTCCAGGGCAATCGGCAAATATTATTTTCACCCTTAAAACAAAACACCATGCTCAGCCATCACCGAATTTCCTTTGTAGCCATACTGTTTACCGGTATTATCTTATCCTCCTGCACCAAGAAGAAAGATACTTTCGACAGCGACTCCGGCACTTCCTACTCCACCGTTGACAATCTCTTTAAAGACATCAACAAAACCATCAGTAACGCAGCAGATGAAAACAATCTGAGCGGCAAAAATGATGAGAATGGGGGTGTAAATGATTTGTGTGCCACCGTTACGCTGAGCCCCAATGATTTTGTCACCTTTCCCAAAACCGTAACCGTGGATTTTGGCACCCTGGGCTGCACCGACCAATACGGAGTTACCAGACGCGGCAAACTAACAGCCGTGTTTACCGATTACCTCCACAATCCGGGGGCACATGTAGATGTTACCTTCCAAAACTACTATGTAAATGGAGTGAAAGCCGAGGGTCTTTACGCGCTTACCAACACCAGCCCCAATGCCAATTCGCGCAGCTTTGCCGATACCATTACCAATGGCAAAGCCACTACTGTGGATGGTAAAGTATGCACCTGGAACGCTACCCGCAGTTCAGTGCAAACGCAAGGCTTTGGCACCCTCACGCTGTTAGATGATGTATACACCGGCCAGGGGCTGAGCACCGGCATCGGTTTCAACGGTAAAAGCTTTGAGGCCACCTCCAGCAATATTGTATGGAAGTTGAACTGCAAATACCTGGTGAGTGGCTTGGTCACTATCTTTAGTGGCACCGACCCCACTCCTGTTATCGTAGATTTTGGCAGTGGCGTGTGCGATAATAAATACAAGGCTTCGTACGATATTTACAGCGTTAACCTGCAATTCTGGTACTAGTACACAGGGCCCTGTATCTAGCAATCGAGCCGCGGACTTCGTCCGCGGCTCGATTGTTTTAAGCCTGCATCAAAACGAATAGGTATAAGTAAGCGCTCCGCGATACTCCTGTGAGGTGCTGGCCACATACATAGCATACATAATGTTATTGTCCAGCTTCAGCGAGTGATGGGTATCTATCCGGTAGCCTACGCCCACCGTGTTATTGATTACTTTATTGTTCCACACACTATTTTGTTGCGAGGCGGTGAACCCGAGGCTGAGCGAGGTTGCAATTTTCCCCTTCCAGAAGCTCTTGCCCAAAGCTATACTGGGGCCCAGAGTGAGTAACTTCACCGTAGGATTTTCGGCATAAAGCACATTGAAACCCGGAGTAAAGCTTAGGGCGATGGCATTTACACTCAGCGAGTAGCCCACATTTACATTGATGGTAGAATTGCGGGCATAAGCTGCTGTAAATCGGTTAAAATCATCGAGGCGCGAACAGGTAAACGAGGTATAGATATTGTGGATGTATTGCGGACTTACAATCATATAGCGCGGAGCAAAAAGTATCGTGTTTTGCATTTGAAAGATGCGGGTGGTATCGCTCACGGGCTTCAGCCCTTTGGTTTGGGCGGTTATAAAATTGTTGTACGCCACCGAAAAACCAAAGCTCTGGTTCATTTGAAAATTAATGTTGCTGCTGAGTCCCGCACGGTGGGTTTGCACAGCCTTGCGCTGGTTCAGGTTATCATGCTGGTAAAACTCATTAAAGCCAAACGTCCATTTCTTTTTGCCCGCCAGCCAGGTTTGGTGGAGGGTAATGCGCTGCTGATCATTCAGGATATAATCCACTCCCATGCTTTGGTATTCGGGCTGCACGCGATTATAATCGA
>CAYQRR010000414.1:0-2448 GCA_964419635.1 uncultured Chitinophaga sp.
AGCGAGAGAAGAAAACACGCAGGAGTCTACACCTCCTACGAGTATGGCGTGGATGGCAAAAAGCTGCAGATTATTATGCTGGATTGCCGAACGTTTCGCGACAAGCTGGTGCGCGTGAGGCTCGACCTCAAATGCAAAGGCCCGTACATCAAACTACAGAACAAAAAGAAAACATTTCTGGGCGAGGAGCAGTGGGCCTGGCTCGAAAAGGAATTGCAGAAGCCGGCAGACCTTCGTTTGATTTGTTCCAGCACACAGTTTTTGGTTGACTTTAACGGGTGGGAAGCCTGGGTAAATATGCCTCGCGAGCGCGAGCGCATGATGCAGTTAATAGAAAAAACAAAAGCCAGCGGGGTGTTTTTTATCAGTGGCGATCTGCATTATTCTGAGCTGAGCCGTGTGAAGCGTGACAATGGCTATGCCCTCTATGATTTAACCAGCAGTGGCATGACGCATGGCCACAATTGCGATGGTGGAAACATAAATCGTGTCGGCCAACCTTTTATGGAAGCCAACTACGGTTTTATAACCATTGACTGGGTGGCCCAATCCCTCAAGCTGGAAATAATTGACAGAGCGAACGTTTCGCAAATTGTCCACCAGATTCCATTTGCCGAAATTAAGTTCTGAGTGCTTTGCACCATTGGTTAATCTTCCTTTATTAGAATCCTAAACAAAAACTCATCCATTCTCTATGAAGCATTTTTACTCCGTTATAGCCTGTTTGTTTATCACTGGTTTTTCCATCGCGCAAACAGCCGAGCTGTTTGGCGTTATCCGTGATGCAGAAACCAAAGAGTATTTGCAAGGAGCTGCATTTAAGTATGCCAAAATGCGCGGAGCATCCTCGGATGCTTCGGGGCGATATAAAATGACCTTGCCGGCCGGGGAGTATGAGTTTACGGTCTCCTTTATTGGCTATAAGAATGAAAAGTTTACCCTCACCCTTTCAGACGGTGAAAAAAAGGAGTTGAATGTAGAGATGCGCCCTTCGGCTATTCAAATTGCACAGGTTACTACGGTTAGCCAATACAAGAAGAACTCCGCTAAAGAAACCGTATCGACCGAGGTGGTAACCAAAGACCAGATTAGAAATACAAACGCGAATGATTTGGGCGATGTGGTAAGCAAAACATCGGGTGTGCTGGTGCAGGATGGCACCATCTCTATTCGTGGTGGTAGCTCCTTTTCTTATGGCGTGGGCACCAGAACGGCTGTGCTGAGCGATGGGCTTTCCCTTTCCAGTGCCGATAGGGGAGAAGTGCAAACCAAAATGGCCCCGCTCGAAAACGTGAAACAAGTGGAAGTGGTAAAGGGAGCCTCTTCGGTGGTGTATGGCTCCAGTGCCTTGAACGGTGTGGTGAACGTGATTACCGAATGGCCTTCTCAAAATGAACCTAAAACCGAATTGGAAGCAAACGTGGGTATTTATGACAGACCGAAAGACCCGCGTCAGCAATGGTGGGGTTCTGCGCCTCCGTTTTTTGGTTCGGTGAATGTGAATCATCAGCGCAGAGAAAAGAATCTGCAAATAGTAACCGGTGGTAATGTTTTTTATGATAAAAGTTATCTGCAGAATAATGACGGATTCCGGGTGCGGGGTTTTTTGAAAACGCGCTACATAGACCCCAAAACACCGGGATTAAGTTATGGAATAAACGGGCAGATTTTTGTAGAGCGAAACGAATTGTTTTTCATTTCACAGGATTTGGATTCTCTGGCTTATGTGCCGGCTAATTATTCGGGGGATGAACACCAGAAATGGCTCATTGACCCTCATCTGGCTTATGGTAACGATAAGGGACACAACGTAAAGGTGAACATCCGCTACATGGGTATTAACCGTGCCGGTGGCGGAACCGACATTGATGCCAACAGTAATTCGCTAAACGTAGATAATCAGTACCAATACCGCTTTAGAAAAGACCTGTTGATTGTTACAGCCGGCTTGCCTTTCTCCTTTGCTTTTTCCAAAAGCAATTTATACCCGGGCCTGCATGTCAATTACAGCGGAGCGATCTTTACCCAGTTAGAATGCAATTACAAAATTTTATCGGTGCAGGCCGGTGTGCGCTACGAAGTAGCCGGGGTAGATACCACGGTAATTACCACTCGTCCTATCTTTAGAAGTGGGATCAATATTCAGGCGGCCAAAGGCACGTTCCTGCGTGCATCGTGGGGGCAGGGATATCGTGTGCCCACCATTGCCGAAAAATACATTGCCCAGCCCTTTGTGGCGGGCGTTTTTATTATCCCTAACGATACCCTGCGCGATGAATCGAGTTGGAGTTTAGAGTTTGGGATTAAACAAGGTTTTCAAATCAAAAACTGGAAAGCCTTTTTTGACCTGTCCTTCTTCTGGCAGGAATACAAAAACTTTATAGAGTATCAGGTGAGTGTGTGGCCCAATACGTTTTCCAACGGCACACAGATTTTTCCCGACTCGGT
>CAYQRR010000415.1:0-2430 GCA_964419635.1 uncultured Chitinophaga sp.
AGAAAACAGCGCCTGCGGTTGTGGAAGTATAGTAACTTGTTTTGAAACTGTATCAAAACAGCCATTGTTATCAATCACCAACTGAGTAATAGTAAATAATCCGGGACTGGAATAAATATGACAAACATTTGCTCCTGCAAGGGTATCGCCATCGCCATAATCATATAGCCATTGTGTGAGTGTTCCATTTAGATTTAAAGTAGAAGATGCGTCTGTAACACATACGCTGTCTTCATTACAAAAAGAAGAACCCACATTGAAATCGGCAAACACCTCCGCCACCGAAAGCACTACGGTATCCGTATCCCTACATCCATATTGATCACCAACCTGAAGTGTAATAACAGCATCATTTTGTAAAGTGACTGTTGGGTTACAGATAGAATCATTAGAAACTATGCCGGACGGAACCCAAAGACAGGTAGCGGCACCTGCACCATTTAGTTGAGTAGTCACTCCACGACAAATTACCTGATCTCCACCGGCATCGGCAATTGGGTTGTCTATGACGCGAATCACTAAGGAAGAATCGCAGTCGGGGCACCCTATACTGTCATACACACACATAATCACATTGTAGTATCCACCGGTTGTCCATTCATGGCAGGCATCCGGGGTTGTTACCGTATCAATAGTGCCATCACCCCAGTTCCAAATCCAGAAATCAGGACCGGTTAATGGATATACATAAGAGGTGTCATGAAAACACAACGGTGCAAATGCGCATACTAAACTGTCATCGGCATAAAAGCCGGCTATAGGGAACTCTGGAACTACTACTACCGTGGTGGTTAATGAATCGTAGCAACCTAAATTACTTCGAATAAAAAGTTTGATTACATACCCACCGGAATCTTGATAAGTGTGACATGGATTTGCCGCAGTGTCTAAAGGGCTACCATCCCCAAAGTCCCAATATCTTTCTACAGTATAGGATTGATAGCTCTGTAAAGAATACTCTGTTTCATCAAAGAAACAAACATATCCATCATAACAGGCTTGATAGTTATCGTAGGTGAACTTTACGGTTGGGGTGTCTATCCATATATAAAAATCTTCGTAGTAAATATCACAGCCACTAGGGTCACCGAATCTCAGTTGTGGTTTGCAGGAGTCAGCTACATCACAATACGGATATTTAAAGGTAAGTACCGAAGGATTTTGAATTGTGCCTACCGGAGAAATATTGGAACTGATAAAACCGGTGTTACAGCCATAAATTAAATCCAAATTGGACGCATTGTAAGTACTAACTGTAAAAGTGACAGTATCCTGACAGGCACAGATACCTGGGGTAGGGGCAAACGAAAATGTACCGTAAGGACCCTTTACAATAAGTGTGTCAATGTTTCTGCAATCGGAGCAGCCATCTTTTGTAATCACACAAAGGTTGATGATATATTCACCGGGAACATCGTAAAAGTGGTAAACCGTATCTGCATTTAAAGATGAGAATATGTTACCATCACCAAAATCCCATCGCCAAATGCTATCAGTGTTGATCGAGGTACTGTAGAACCAAACGGCTGGCGCATTTTCGGGACATGGTATGGTATCTACACTTATAATCCCTTGTGCTATAGGGTCTCCAACATGAATGACGGATGTGTCGTAAACGGTGCAGGTATTTGCAGAGGTTAAAGCGAGATAGACGTTGTAATCTCCATCTACCGGGTAACTGAAACATGGATTGGGGACGCTTTGCACCGGATTAATTGCGCCCGGAGAACTCCAAAGATAACTTGGGGCCGTGACCACAGAACTGTTGTTAATACAGGTAGTAACTCCACTACATATTAGTGTATCTAAGTCGTAATTTAAGACTACTGATCCTCCTACGTTTAGAGTTTTGGTAATCTGATTATTGCAACCATTTGAATTGTATACAATTAGCCGCACTTGGTATGTGCCTTGACCATAGAGGTGTATCGGATTCCAGTTAATGGTATCCGGTGGGCTATTATCACCAAACTCCCATGACCATCGCGTAATACCGCATAAAGTATCAAAAGAGTAATTAATAAATTGAACGGAATCGGGCAGACAAGCATTAGGTGGTCCAAAGTTTACGTTTAGCTGGCAGAGTGTTAATGTAGAGGTAACCGTATCCACACATCCCGTGCCGGATACATTTCGCAGAGCTACGCTGTATATTCCGGGACTAGTATAAAATTGTGTATTTGTGAGTGTGCTGGCACCTCCAAAAGATAGTCCATTAGAGGTGTTGTTATCCCACGTGCTGTTGGATGAACTGGTGGATGTGTTATTCCAGTTCACTACATTGGTTCCTCCATTGTAGCAAAGTGTAGGGTTTACCGGACTCATACTAGCACTATCACAATTGGAACTGACGACACTATCTTTACTATGAACACAACCGGTTTGCAGATTACTTACTGTTAACCGAATAGAGCAGTTCTCTCAAGGTTG
>CAYQRR010000416.1:0-633 GCA_964419635.1 uncultured Chitinophaga sp.
GGTAATAGTGGAGGAAACTAGTTGGTCCAGTGTTAATATCTCACATAGATCCCCCAACTTATCTGTTAAATAATCCCTTCTTTGTGTAAGTGTTGGTAAAACCTGATCTCCCATAAAGGCTTCAAGTTTTCCCTTATGCTCCTTTAGCTCTAATTGACTATTTGCTTCAGGTAACAAAGCCGCCATTCCATATTTTGTAACAGTAGGTAAGTACGCACAAGAGGGTGTTGTTTCTACATTGAAGTACTTTTCAATATTCTCTTCCAATTCTTTCGCCAATTCAAAACGAAGAGCATCTACCAGTAAATAAGCGGCCTTTGTCTTTGACTTAAGAAGTGGTTGGATATACTTTGCAAATACATGGGTGTTTGTCAGTAATCCTTCTACAGGCCAATGCTCTTTTTGAACCAATTCTTGGAACTGTTTCTGATTTTTTTCCGTATATGCCGCATATTGTTCCCTGACTAATTGTTTCAAGTTAGACAGTGACGTATTCTCATCCATTACCTCTATGGAGATCTTTTCAAAACGCCTTTGCAATTGATCAATTTTATAATCGCTTTGTACGTATTGTTCAATAGCTGTTTTTAATGAAGTAGCCTTCTTTGTTTTTCCTGCAGCAAATTCCATCAA
>CAYQRR010000416.1:643-2429 GCA_964419635.1 uncultured Chitinophaga sp.
TCTTTCCTCATCATGGTGTAACCAGATATTATCTTTTACCCGGTTAATGACTTCCTTAGCTTCATCTATTTTTCCATTTCTCAAAAGATCTATAAAATGGTAGAAATAGGTATTGTCTTCAAATGCAAAAGTGATGATCTCCCCCAGTTCATGTTCATTTTTAAAAAGGTCAGCCAATCCCAATTGCCTGGCTATTTCTTCGGCCTTTTTGATATAAAGCTCCTCACAGTTTTTGTTGTTTCGTAAGGATCTGCAAATTTCCATAACCAATGACCGAGAAGCTTGTTTAGCCATCGGGATGGTTTTTAGAGATGCAGGTATAGCAATTGGAAGATCGAAAACAAATTCACTGAACAATAAAAACTGCCATAACTGGTCCTGTACTCCCTTATAATTTTTCTCCTTTGTTTGCAATCCGATTATTCCAGCGATTTCTTTATACTCTTTGTACCATGTTTTGTCTTTTGACAATGCTTCTTCTTGCTTTTCGTTTGGTGCCAATATGGCCAATAGTATTTCTTTTTCCGACTTACCACTGGTAAGGGTTTGTAATTTGGCCCAGGTGTTACTACCACCCAGCGCATCCACTGTATCAAAATCGGGTTCCTCTTGAGCAAACAACTCCGCTATTTTCTGTTCTTTATCCGAAAAACAGGCTTTACATAAGTTTTCGTATTTATCGGCCGCATCACAAGGGAATACCGTACCACCAAAAGAAAACGTATAGAAAGGGTCGAGCAATTTGTCTTGCTGAGTTAGTGGTGCGGCAAAAGGAACATAAACCAGCATCCTGGCCTTGTTATCCTGAGAAAGATTTGAAGTATAAAATACAATGGCCTCCTCCCGGGTTGTTAATACATTATCATTGATATCAAAAACACGGGTATGCTCATCAGCCATGTCTGTTAATAACTCTCTGTACCGCTGCTCGGGATCATAAACCACTAATGACGGCAGATCCTTCAGTTTTTTCCTAAAATGCTCCGTTATATATTCTCGTATCATTATTCAATTAGCTTTCTTTGTGTAGCATTCTTTTTTGGTTTGGCCACTTTCTTTTCTTTTTTCTCTTTGGGTTTTACCTCGCATATGTCCTCCAATCCATGAGCGATGGCCATACTCAGATCTTTCTTACATTTTTTAGTAACTCTTTCCGGCCAGATGCTGTAAGCCAGGTGTGCCCAATCGTATTCTCCCTTTTCCAAGGCCTTCCAACAATCTTCAGTGGCCTTCCTCCATTTGTTGTGGCGGAAGAATTTATGCAGCGGGGCAGCGGTGATCAATACTCCATCATCGTGGTTGGGTTTATAAGGAAGAGCCGCCACTTCTATTAACTCTTTTTCCATGACCTGTAGTTCGTGAAGCAGGTCCTGTAGTTCCATTAATTGCTTTTTCCCATCATTATCCAACGCTGGGTTTAATTCCAGTTTTTTTATCTCCTCCGCTACTTCTTCTTTTTTAGGAATAATGAAATCGCTGACAATTTTATACAGCGTCTGATCATTTAATCTGGGGTAATAGACCCAGATAGTGTAACTACCAGAAGCGGTTGATAAAGGCCAATAAATTGGAGCCTCCCTTCTGCTCTTGGAGTACCGCTTATAATGAAAATCAAAGAAACCATTTGGGTTTTCTATAAAATATTCTATAGATTTAAATTGACCAATTTCTTCCAATTCACTGATAATGTTATCTGCATTGGAGCCCCAAATAGCATGAATCGATTTATTTATTGCTTTTGTTAGGGAAAGAGGATGTTTACTATCCCCAACCAAAATACCATTTT
>CAYQRR010000417.1:0-2428 GCA_964419635.1 uncultured Chitinophaga sp.
TGTTGCCGGATGAAATCTTGAAAATCGCTACTCATGGAGAGTAAGTCAGTGTTTTCGTCTATTGAGAAGTGTGTAATGGATAGAAACTCTGCCGGACCATAATTTTCCAATCGTATGCTGTTTTCAACGATGGTAGCGGCAAGTCCGCTGAAAAATAGTTTGTTAATTCCAGGCTTGATGCTTGCTTTCTGCGAATGATTGATTCGTGCGCTGTTCAGGTGTATGGTGACATTACTTACGGGAGGTGTTAGTTCCTGAATAGTACTTTTGGACGCATAGGCAGGCGATACACCAATAATTAGTAAGGTAAAAAATTGTAAAAGAGGTGGATGGAGGAATTTCATAACATGTTTTTTTGTTTGCACCCAAATGTACTTTAAATGCCATGCAAAGCCAACGGCGCAGACTTTTAACCTCAAAAAAGAAAAACCCCGGGGTTGCGACCATTCCCGGGATTCTCTGCTGCACCTTGACAATCAAGTCCAGTGCATTTTTTTAAAAATGTTATCTGCAGAATGCAATCTGATCGTTAAGTGTACTCAAGTTGGAATCGCCAGTTGTTAGCAAAGCAGTGGCTGATAGTGTAACGAGGTAAGCACATTTGGGATCGGCATTGGTAAAGTTGTGGGTAATGGTTCCATGTGCATCTTCTGAAACCGGCCCAATTGGCAAACCAACAGTTCCTCCAGGTCCGGTAAGGGTGGCTGAAATACTACCAAGGTTTGGATGCGCGGTGGTATAAAGTATATGAACCTGGTCTGTAATTTTGGAACAGCCTGCTGCTTGCAGTTCCTGGATGTCGACCATGCATACTGCGTAAGCATTGTCTTGCACAAAGCCTCCCCACGATGGGTGATGATTCAGTTTGTTGTAGAGCACATTGTCGATAGCGATGCGTCGACAATTGCCGGCTTCGACGATGGTTGCATTGTTTCCTTGTTCACGCACCAACATGCGGATGGCAAAAATTTTATCTTTTACCAATGGTTTGCCAGTTGACGTAACACTGTCTCCCGCCACTAATCCGGTAAGATCAACAGGGGCAAAAGCAGCCAGCGTAGTGCTGTCTAAGAGAATCTGATTTCCATTGGGTACAAATAAGCCGGTGGCCAAAGGACTATCATTTTCTTGAGGAACTAAAATCCATCCATCAGCTGCTACAGGTGTAGTAAGAGCGCCGGGAATTGGAACATTGCTCACATAATAATCTTTATTGTTGTATTCGTAATGTGGAATAGGGAAAGGATTGAGCGTTGCTTTCTCTAAGTATCCAATGTTGGTAGCTGGTATCTGATTCCCCAAAACTCTTTTCCAGTTAATGGGATTACCTGCACCGTCGTATTGTTCGGTATATTCAAAGCAATACTCCATGGCATTTCCATTCAGCGTTTGTGATAGAATTCCATTCAATCTCAATGTGCTGAAAAATGCATAATTGCCGGTTGTCAATCCATCTTGGAATGGAGCACTGTGTAGTTGACTGTTGTAATCATAACCACCTACACGAATAAAGGCAGGAATAGGCTCAGGATGGGTTCCTGGAGGGTTTTCGGCATCAATGCACAGTTCAGCGCAGAAGCAGTGTCCAATATTTTCTCTTCCAGTAGTATGTCCTTTTGAACGAGGCTCTTGCAGCAGCGTCGCACCGCTTAATGATTCTATTCTGAAGTATACATCTGGTCCCGCAGGCCATTCAATGTTCAGCCAATTAAAAATAGTCTTGCTAAAAGTAGCTTGTGTATACCAAATTTGAAAGCGGCCATAAATATCTGTTATATCTTGCCCGAGTGCATCATCCTGGATGAGGTCTACATCAAATGCACGGACGCGTACGTTGCTTACAGGGACTTTATTTTTGCAGTTGACCACACGGCCGCAAATCACATATAATCCATAGCGTCCAATAATACGGCAAAACCATTTACTTGGGATAGCATAATTCCAACCAAATATGCTGAAGTTTCCAGCAGTCTCATTTTGTGTTTCTCTCCACAATGGAACAATGGTAGTAAGATGAAATTGTAAAGTGTCGTCCCTTGTTATTTTGAGATCTGTTTTTACTGGTACACCTGCGGAATACCAATCAATATCTAAGGCACCTCCTTTGTATGTTTTATCCGGGATTTCTATAGTGAAATTCCCGTTTTCATCCAATTTCGCTTCTGCGAGTAATTTTTTAGATTTTGCTTTCAATTCATCGGCAGAAACTTCGTGAAAGGTTTCTTTTACATTCGCTACGGCTCTGGCTATTTCCAGATCGTTATCCGTTGGAAGATACACACGGATAGATGTGTTTGCAATCGGTGCCTCGCACTCGCTGCAGAGTAAACCAGTGAGGTTACCTTTGATAATATATCTCATGATCAATTTTTTTTTATGGTGCCTACTCTTTACCCTTTTCGGCTCACGGGTGCTTAGTATAAGTTGA
>CAYQRR010000418.1:0-2407 GCA_964419635.1 uncultured Chitinophaga sp.
CCCGCATGACGCCTGCAGCATTCAGTGTTTCCCAAAAAAGTCCTTCGCTGGTGCTGGCATCGCCAATAGACACAAACGAAACCTCCTCGCCATTTTTGGAAAAAGTATTCGGATGCAGTGCTGTGTTTTGGCGGTAGAGTTTAGAGGCCAGCGCCAGGCCCAGCGAGCGGGGCATTTGCCCGGCTGTGGGCGACATATCGGCCGAGGAATTATAGCGCTGCGTAAGATTCAGCCAGGCTCCGTATTTATCCTGTAGCCGGGTGGCAAAGTGATTGTTCATTTGCCGTCCGGCACTAAAGGGCTCCTCCTCCTGATTAATGTTGGCATACAACTGCGCAAATGCCTGCTCCACGCTCAATAAATCCAGCGCCATCATCCAGGTTTGGTCGCGGTAGTATCCGCTCCGCCAGTCGCCCGGCTTAAAGGCCTTGGCCAGCGCTATCTGGGCCACCTCTTTACCATCGCCAAAAATGCCAAACTTGGCTTTGCCGGTGAGTACCTCTTTTCTTCCGGCCAGGCTCATTTCGCGGCTCAGGCAGGCAATGCGAAAATCGGCCAGCACATCTTGTCTAAATTCTTCAAAACTAATTTTGGAGGCTTCGCTTCTGCTCATTGTTAATTCACTTGTTTATGGGCTCGGGATGAGGCGCGAATATAGCAGGGAAGCCTGAACCTTTAAGCCAACGAAAATACAATAGGGAATAGCAGTAATTATAGCTCCACATTTTGCCATTGGCCTGTTGATGTTGTTTCATTATCGCGATACAATAACACCGCAGCTAAGTAGTTTTATACCGCCTACCCCTCCGGTAAAGGCAATTTACAGGAAGGATTGAACTCAACTGGATAAATCCCTAAACCACCACGTTAATAATCTTGCCTTTTACAAAGATGAACTTCTTGGGCTCGGCTCCGTTGGTCCACTGCTTTACCTTGTCCAGCTGCAGCACCTGTGCGCGCACATCGGCTTCGGACATATCTAAAGGCAGGTTGATTTCGGCACGCACTTTACCATTGATGCTCACGGCATAGGTGAAGGCACTTTCGGTCAGATACTTTTCTTCCAAAGTGGGGTAGGTAGCGGTGTGCACGCTGGTGGCATGGCCCAGGGCGCTCCAAAGTTCTTCTGTCATGAAAGGGGCAAAAGGAGCCAGCACTACCACCAGCGGTTCCAGGATTTTCTTTTTGCTGCAGCCCAGCGAGGTCAACTCGTTGGTGGCAATCATAAAGGCCGATACGGAGGTGTTGAAATTCAATCGCTCTATATCTTCGGCAATCTTCTTGATGGTTTTGTGCAGAATCTTGTATTCAGCAGCAGTAGGCTCTTCGTCTTTTACCTTCCAGCCCTTATCATCATAGAACAAACGCCAGAATTTCTTTAGGAAATTGCTTACCCCGCTAATGCCCTTATCGTCCCAGGGTTTGCTCTGCTCAATAGGCCCCAGAAACATTTCGAACATGCGGAAACAATCGGCCCCGTATTTCTCAATGACATCATCGGGGTTTACCACGTTCCCGTAACGCTTAGACATCTTTTCAACTCTAGATGTTAATTGCACATATCTTTTACCATTTTCTTTAATCCAGGCAACTTTATTATCACTAAAGTTTGATATTTCATAAACCTCAGTCAACAGTTGCTTCAATACCAAATCTTCAACTCGTCCTTGAGTATCTGTATAGTTTAGGCTTACATATCGTTCAGCAAAGCTAAGTTTGCTATTGTTTGTTTTCTTATATCTATTGCCATTAAACTCAAACTCTTTGCCATCAAAATTTGCATCTGGATGGATATCAATGTAAGCCGCAGAATCTTTTTTGGTTGCATCAGGCATAAACAAACCCCAAGCTTCAATGGATTCTGTTTTCTTTTCGTTAAAACCTCCTAACGATTCATCATACGGGTGAGCCTCCAACTCTACCTTATTTAACAAGAGCGAAACCCCCTGTATCATCCCCTGATTCACCAGCTTCTTAAAAGGCTCATCGGTGCCTACATAACCCAAATCGAACAAGACCTTGTGCCAAAAGCGGGAGTAGAGCAAGTGCCCTACGGCATGTTCGGCACCGCCAAAGTAAATGTCTACGTTTTGCCAGTAGTCCAATGCTTCTTTACTTGCAAAAGCATCCGGGTTCTTCGGGTCCATGTAGCGCAGGTAATACCAACTGCTGCCGGCATAGCCGGGCATGGTGTCGGTTTCAAAACGGTTCTTCACCCAGTCGGCATTGTTAGCCAAAGGAGAACGTCCATCGCCTGTGGGTTTAAACGAATCTACGGCTGGCAACTGCACCAGGTGCAGTTCTTCGGGTTTCAATGCCAAGGGTATATCGGCTTCATCATCGGTGCTGTCATCCACAAAAGGAGAATCTACATCGCCCTGCACCTCGTACCGTATCGGGAAAGGCT
>CAYQRR010000419.1:0-2405 GCA_964419635.1 uncultured Chitinophaga sp.
ATAGCCAGTCTATCAGCATAGAGTTGGGCGATTGGTCCGTTTTTGATTGCAGTAAGTTGCTTATCTCTTCTTGTAGTTTTTTTAAAT
Organism: uncultured Chitinophaga sp.; assembly: GCA_964419635.1. GTDB lineage: Bacteria > Bacteroidota > Bacteroidia > Chitinophagales > LD1 > Bog-950. The sequence continues at coordinate 88 of CAYQRR010000419.1, forward strand.
TCTTTTTGGTGCTACTGCTCCTGCTCTGTAGGATGGTATAAAACTTCCGAAAGGTGGAAACGATGGGCTTGCTGATTTGTGTTTGTAGATTTTTATCTCTATTCAATTCATAATTCACTGCCTGATCCAGGTTAATGGATTCGCGCAAAGCCAAATCAAATTTTCCTTCCAAATAATATACTGCGGACAAAACCAACCTCATAAAGTAATAAAACTCACTTCCGTCCTTTTTGCTATCAAGGTTTACATACCGTTCGGCAGTTGCAGCATTGCGAGCATATAGATTTAACACCGCCAGCAAAAACGGAGCGCGACTCGCCAATATCTTACTGTTTAGCATCAATTCGGCATTGCTTGTTGCCAGTTGCTCTGCTGTTTTAAAATCCCCCTGTCGCATAAGGGACATGATGTAATTTAAAATAAGCGTTTCCTGTACCGGGCCGGACACTTGATTAAAATGTGCGTATGCTTTTTGATAGTAGCTCACAGATTTTTGAAAATGCATGAGCAGATAATACTCCTGAGCCAGATTGATGAGGAAACGACACAAAGCTTCTTCCGGGGCAGGCTCATATTTTCGAACAATCGGTTCATTCGCTAGAATAGCCTGTAGAAGTTCAATCTTTTCTTCCCCTCTGGCAAAATTTATCTTGGCTCTTTGGCTTAAATACTGTGCGTAAAGGTCCGTTTTTTCTACTTCCACCAGGCTTACATTCTCCAAAGCAACGCTTGAATTAGGCAGTTGTTTGTATGCGGATATAATACGCTCGGAGAGTTTTAATCGTATTTCTTCTTTGCGGATGCTTCGCAAAAACTGAGTTTGTAATAAACCGAGTCTTTGTTGCGATAGTTCGGTCATCAACTCGGCATGCGCGAGAGATTGAGGCTTTGCAGTTAGATAGTAAGTCAGGTTCAAATCGCTTAATCGCACGAGCAAATCAATGTCGTCCTGTTGTATCGCCTTTTTCCACGCAGCGTGATATTCCTCTTCAAAAAGCTCAAAGGCTTTTAACTGAAGTAGATATTGTAGGAAAATAGTTATGTCCGTTTTTTTATCGGCTAAAAAGTTGCTAAGTATTTGTTCCTGCAGCCAATCGTATAGCAATCGGTATTCATTGCGCAGTAGATAGTCGGAGCTTTTGGTGTATTTTTTTCCAAAAACAGTTTTGAAAACTTCTTCTGGTAGGGGTTCGTCTTCTTTTTTACTTTTAATGAGCGTTGCAAAGAGTTTTTGTATAGTGTCTCGCTTGTGCGTTTTTATGTTTTTTGCAAGCAGTGCGGTTTCCTTTTCAGGTAAATGTTGAACGAGAGAAAATAGTTTACTGTGTTTCATGCCAAGCGTGAGCCAATACCTCTCTAAAGTATGTTTTTATCACAAACGCTAAAATTTCAATTTGCTATTCCTGACCCTCCTCCACACATTTGTATCACAAAACACAATTCATATGACAACTAAAATTCATTCCAGCAACACACTTTTATCCGGAGCTTTTGTATTTTTTATGACCGTTTTCTTATCGGCCTGCCGACCCGATAATTCCGCTATCCCTACCATCAGTTGCGATGATGTGGTGAGCGAGACCACCTGGACCGACCGGGGCGATGGTATAGATTATGTTGTAAACTGTGTTATTGCAGTTAATGCCAAACTTTCCATAGAACCGGGTGTTACCATTCAGTTTGGTCCGGGTGCAGGAATCGTGATAGAAACCTCCGGTTCTTTGAGTGCAGTGGGCACTGCTTCGAACCCTATTGTACTGAAAAGCGAAAATGATGTTACGGGTGTTTGGAAAGGGCTTTACTTTAAAAGCAATAATGTGCTGAATGAGCTGAATTACTGCACGGTCTCTAATGCGGGGGCTTCCAGTTTTGATGGTAACATTACCAAGCTGGCTAATTTAAGAGTGGCTTTAAGTGCTAAACTGAAACTACAAAACTCTGTTATTACTAAAAGTGCAAAAGATGGGTTGTTGGTAGATGGCTTAGATTCGGATGAGTTGAACCCAATCACACTATTCAGCAATAATCAATTTATCGCAAATCAAAATTTTCCCATCTCAGCACTGGGTAGCATCGCTCATGTGCTAGATGGCACTGGATCCCTTTTCGCGGGTAATACTTACAACAAAGTGTTGTTGCGCGGTGGCCGTTTGTTTGGAACCCACATCTGGAAAAAAATGAATGTACCGTACTTGGTGCAGTCCATTGTTTCGGTAGGCTATTATACCGACAACGGTAATCTAACGATTGAGCCCGGAGTAACTGTTCAGTTTGCTGCAGATGCGGGTCTTTGTACCGGAGACTACTCTACCGGCTCT
>CAYQRR010000420.1:0-2372 GCA_964419635.1 uncultured Chitinophaga sp.
GGAAGTAAATCCATTGTTTTTTATTGGAGCGTTTGATTGGATGCCAAATTTGCAAGGCATAGAATGGTTTTTTTCTGAAATATGGCCGGGCTTAATTGCCCAATTGCCCACCCTTCGGTTTCAAATTGCCGGCAAAAAAATGCCTGAAACCATATTTAAGCTACAGTCCGATTCCGTCACTCCTTTGGGCGAAGTTCCCGATTCCACCGCATTTATTTTGTCGGGTGGTGTAATGGTGGTGCCCATTATTTCGGGTAGCGGTATTCGAATCAAGATAATGGAAGCCATGGCTTTGGGGAAATGCATTGTGGCTACTTCCATAGCAGCGGAGGGACTTGGTGTTCAGGATGGCGAACATATTTTAATAGCCAATACGGTGGAAGAGTTTGCAGTCAAGTTGGGTAACTGCATAAACGACACGGATTACCGAAAAGCTATTGCGCAAAATGCGCATACATTTGCATTGCATAATTTTCAGAACAAGAAAATATTTGAAAAATTGGTGAGCCATTACCGTAGTTTATTATGATGATACTACTTGGTATTTATATTCTGTGTGTAGCTGCGTTGTTTTACTCGTATGTGCTTTACCCAATCCTGCTACGGTGGATAAGCAATGGGAAACACCTTACTGTCAACTGTTATTTACAGACTGATGTATTGCCTGAGGTCTACATTTTTTTTTCGGTATACAATGGCGATAAAGTGCTGCGTGAGAAAATTGAAAGTATGCTCAATAGCGATTATCCATCGCATTTGCTACACGTAATCGTTGGTAGTGATGAGTCGACCGATAACACCGATAGCATTGTATCGGAGATTGCTAGCAGAGATAGCCGCGTGCAGTTGCAGCAGTATTCCAGACGAGGAAAGAGTAACGTGATAAACGCAATACGCCAGAGTATACTAGCCCAAGGAGTTTCAGACGATACTATTTTTGTGCTTACAGATGCCTATGCCATTTTTGAAAAACAGACCTTGTTTGAAATGGTGAAGCTTTTTAAAGAAGAGCGAATTGGCATTGTGGGAGCCAATTATATTAACACGAATCTACAAGCCGGAGGAATCTCCCATCAAGAGAAAGCTTACATACAGCGCGAAAATCTTATCAAGTATCAAGAGGGTGTAGCGTGGGGTAGCATGATGGGGGTATATGGAGCTTGTTATGCAATTCGTGCGAAGGATTTCCCGGAGTTTCCAGGCAATATTTTGATGGAAGATTTCTATGTAACAATGCTGATGTTGCAACGAGGCAAGCAATCCGTTTTGAATCTTGAATCGCGCTTCTATGAGAACATTCCCAATAGCATTGAGATTGAGTACAGAAGAAAAAAACGAATTAGTGCCGGCAATTTTCAGAATCTAGTCTATTTCAAGAAACTTTTATCGCCATCCTATGGTGGCACCGCACTGGCCTTTTGGTCGCATAAAGTGCTGCGTTGGTTGGGCCCTTTTTTTATACTGATATCCTATGCTACTTGCTTTTTATTGGCTTGCAACGGGAATATGATTTTTCAATGGCTGGCTGTAGGCCACTTATTGTTTTTATCCATTCCACTGATAGATAGTCTGTTGAGGCGCATTGGGGTCAATTTTGCATTATTTCGCTTCGTAACTTATTTTCTTGGGATGAATCTGGCTATACTTGCCGGCCTTAAATGGTATTTGGAAGGAATTGAAACGAACGTGTGGCAACCAACTGCACGCTCATAATACAGACTAAATGAAATTGAACAGTATTAAAGATGCTATTGCCGACATCAAAAAAGGCAAGCTTATTATTGTGGTGGACGATGAAGACCGCGAAAACGAAGGCGACTTTGTTGGCGCTGCCCGTCATGTAACTCCACAAATGATCAATTTTATGGCTACAGTTGGCCGTGGACTGATTTGCATGCCCATGAGCGAAGAACTCTGCGACCGTCTTGATTTGCCTATGATGGTTAGCCGTAATTCATCTAACCACGAAACTGCGTTTACTGTATCAGTAGATTTACTGGGGCATGGCTGCACCACCGGTATTTCAGCCTCTGACAGAGCCAAAACAGTTAAACACCTCATCAGCAAAGATGCTAACCCCAACGATTTTGCACGCCCGGGGCACATATTTCCTCTACGCGCAAAAAAAGGTGGAGTACTTCGCAGAGTAGGCCACACGGAAGCGACCATTGACTTAGCCCGTATGGCCGGTTGTGAGGAAGCCGGTGTATTGGTAGAGGTGATGAATGAAGATGGCAGCATGGCACGTCTGCCGCAGCTACTAAAGATTGCAAAAAAACACAACCTCAAAATAATTTCCATTAAAGATTTAGTGGAATACCGCATGAAGCACGACCGTTTGGTAAAGCGTGAGGTAGAAGTTGACATGCCGA
>CAYQRR010000421.1:0-2370 GCA_964419635.1 uncultured Chitinophaga sp.
ACCGGACATTATTCAGGGAATACGCAGTCGTGGTTTTGAAATTTTAAGAGTAGATGAATTGCTGAATCAACCGGCTTATATTTGATTTGCGGTACCATTCAAAATGACATTTACAAAACCACTTATAGTTATACTGTTCGTTTTCTCCTGCTACAGCATGTTTTCACAAGAATATGTGGAAGTAAAAGATGCTAGCGCTATTAAAAAGAAGATGACAGAGGCTTCGCAGAAGTTCAATTCACTTCAAGCTGATTTTCGGCAGGAAAAAAATATGAGCATTCTGTCGGAACCAACGGTTTCTAAAGGAACATTCTGCTATAAAAAGGAAAACAAAGTCAGGTTGGAGTATACGCATCCCACCCAAAGTGTGCTGGTGCTGAATAATGGCAAAATGATAATGTATGATGGTAAAAAAACAACACAACTAGATATACATCGGAGCCGTTTCTTTCAGCAATTCAACAACATCATTACAGGCTCCGTGAATGGACAACTGTTTTCAAGCAAAGATTTTTCACTTAAATTTTTTGAAAGTAAATCGCATATAAAAATTGAAATGGCTCCGACCGGTAAGGGCATGAAGAATTTCTTGAACCGAATCGTGATGATCATAGACAAAAAAGATTTTACGGCCGCCCGCTTAGAAATGCATGAACCCTCGGGCGACTACACTGCACTCACCTTCCTACATAAGTTGGTGAACAGCTCCTTGCCAGATACCCTCTTTACGCTTCGATAAATTTCTTCCGGAATATTTGACTCATTCTGTATTTTACACCCGCAACCAATCCCTATGCTTTTAGGCTCCTTCTATCAGATAAACGACATTCAACATCAGGATCAAAATGACTTGGTTCATATATCTTTTAACCCCTCACACGAAATTTTCAAAGGGCATTTCCCGCATTTGCCGGTGGTGCCGGGGGTATGCCAGATTCAGATTTTGGAAGAAGTAATATCTCATGTTACGGCTAAACCCTATGTAGTAAAAGAAGCAGGGCAGGTAAAGTTTTTGGCCCTTTTGAATCCGGTAAAATCACCCACCATTACCCTTGATATACACCGCGAAAGCACCAACGATGGCACCATAGCAGTCACCGCACGATATTTTAGTGATACAGAAACTTTTTTCAGATTCAAGGGACAGTTGCATGCCTGAACACAACACACAACAGCGTTTTAAAAAACTAAAATGCTGTGTATTACTTCCAACCTACAACAATTCGAAAACCATAGCGGGTGTATTGGCGGACGTAGCAACCTATACTGATGAAATTTGTGTAGTAAATGACGGATCTACGGATAATACGCTCGAGATTCTCTCTCGATACCCCAATATCAAACTACACTCCTACGCACAAAATAAAGGCAAAGGATGGGCGCTCCGCCAAGGTTTTACCTTTGCCGTAGAGCAGGGATATGATTATGCGATTACACTGGATACAGACGGGCAACACTTTGCCGAGGATTTGCCTACCATGCTGGAAGCCTTAGAGAAAAACAATCATGCCATTGTTATAGGTGCTCGTAACATGAATCAGAGTTCGGTACCAGGCAAAAGCAGTTTTGGCAATAAATTCTCCAATTTCTGGTTTACACTGGAAACCGGCATTGAACTTCCGGACACACAATCCGGATATCGGTTATATCCTATACGGAAATTGAAACACATTCAATTTTTTACCAGAAAATATGAATTTGAAATAGAGGTAATCGTAAGAGGGGCCTGGAGCGGGTTGGATGTAATTGCTGTTCCGGTTAAGGTGTATTACCCACCGGCCGATGAGCGGATTACACATTTCCGACCGTTTAAAGATTTTTCGAGAATCAGCGTTTTAAATACGGTCCTGGTGTTTTGGACTTTTGCTTGGATAAAGCCTAGAAATTTCTTCAGAGCGATTAAAAAAAAAAACTGGAGACAATTTCTTGAAGAACATTTGATACGACCGCACGAAACCCCGTCAGTAAAAGCCACCTCTGTAGCACTCGGTGTTTTCTTCGGCATTAGTCCTTTATGGGGTTTTCAAATGTGGCTTGTATTGCTGTTCGCGTTTATTTTCAAACTAAATAAAGGCATAGCCGTTTTGGCTTCTAACATCAGTATTCCACCGCTTATACCCATTATCGTTTTTTTGAGTTACGAAACCGGTATTATCTGGATGGGAAACGCAGGCATTCATATGAGCTACGACACTCACCTTTCGCTCGAAGGAGCTAAAAAGAATTTTCTGCAATATGTATTAGGCAGTTTCACGTTGGGAGCTATTCTGGCAGCAATATCCTGGGGAGCGACTTACCTTGTAGTGAAAACTTTCAAAAGACTAAACAAGAGTTAATCGCTCTTGGAGGAGTTTGTAAAAGCCCAGCGAT
>CAYQRR010000422.1:0-2365 GCA_964419635.1 uncultured Chitinophaga sp.
TGGTAATTGGCTGTTCCGCAGCTTGGTTACGGATACGAGGGTTGAAGTTTGAAGAATGATTTACATTCTCTGCCATAGAGCTACGTGATCATTTATACTTTTTACTATTGCTGTAGTCCATTGAAACATTAAGATTACGGAAATCAATTACTCCATCTTTGCTTTTTCAAAGTTCGCTTTTCCCAAAGAATTCGTACAATTAACACCCAGAAAATATAACACCTGAAATAGAGCCTGAGCTTTTTTATGCGCTTTATTTTTTCCTTCGCTTTGTCCAAAATTATACAACTGCACGCTGTTTCCTGAATGGGTATGAAGGTACATTGTTACTCTTTCGGAAGTATATGCATTATCTTTTTCCAACAAGCAAACAATCTCGCTTACCTCCGGGAGGGAAATTCGCTTTCGTTTAAAGAAAATGGAAAGGATAAACGATTCACAGATAATGTGTATTTCCTTTTCCGTCAATTTCACTTTTTTGAAGCGCGAAAAAAAATAAGTAAAAATGGCAAAAGCAATAATGAATTTTACACCCACTTCTTTTGGATGATTGCTGAGCCCTCCTTTTTTACTTATGCAAATAAAATAAAACGCTCCTGCCAGTAAGGAAAACAAAAACACATCCAAAAAACGTGCAATCAAGCGACCACATGCGGAAATCTCGCATCCGTTCTGTAGATGCTGAAATTTATTTCCATCGCCACTTTCACGAAAAAGTTGTTCCAGTCTACTGATGGATTTTTCTGTTTCCATCATTGAGAAATAAAAAAACAATTACTCATTCTATTTCCCAAATAGATCAGAAGAAAGATATCGGTCACCACGATCACAAATGATGCACACGATTGTAGCATTATCCAATTTGCGTGATATTTTTTCAGCAACAGCGACCGCTCCCCCACTACTCATTCCCGCAAATATACCTTCTTCACGAGCCAGTCTGCGCGCCATGATCGTCGCTTCTTCTTCCGATACATCTACGATTTGATCAACTCGTTGCGGCTCAAATATTTTTGGCAGATACTCTTGTGGCCAGCGACGAATGCCCGGGATACGCGATCCATCAGTAGGTTGCGCTCCCACAATCTGTACGGTTTTATTTTGCTCTTTCAGAAATCGAGAAGTACCCATAATGGTACCTGTAGTACCCATTGAAGACACAAAATGTGTAACCTGCCCTTTCGTATCCTTCCATATCTCCGGGCCTGTGCCGCGATAATGCGCCAAATAGTTGTCTGGATTGGCAAACTGATTAAGCATAAAGTATCCGCCCTTGGCAACCTGCTCATTCACATAATCGATAGATCCCTCGATGGACTTATCTGCGGGTGTAAGAATAACCTTAGCGCCGAACGCTTCCATAGTAAGCACGCGTTCACGAGTAGAGTTTTCTGGCATTACCAATTCGATCTCGAGCTTAAACATACTTGCTATCATCGCTAATGCAATGCCAGTATTACCGCTCGTAGCTTCAATTAATTTCATCCCAGGTTGGAGATCTCCACGTTCCAAAGCACCTTTGATCATGCTGTAAGCCGCTCTATCCTTCACACTACCACCGGGATTATTTCCTTCCAACTTCGCATACACGGTAATACCTGGCTTCTTGATCACCTGCTTAATTTCCACCAGCGGTGTATTTCCTATCAATTCTAATAGTACGGCCATAATTGCTGAATTTTACTGCTGTTCATTTTGTTGCAAACTAATTTCCGCTTTGTGATACACTACTGAATTAGCCGGCACACTGCGTGTAAGCCAAACATTACCACCGATTATACTTCCTTTACCAATTATGGTGTTGCCTCCCAAAATTGTCGCTCCCGCATAAATCACCACATCTTCTTCGATAGTCGGATGCCGTTTCTGATTCGCCAGTTCCTTGGATACACTTAATGCTCCCAACGTTACACCCTGGTATATTTTTACATTTTTGCCGATAGTAGTTGTTTCGCCAATTACAATTCCAGTACCATGATCGATACAAAAACCACTTGCAATAGCAGCAGCCGGATGAATATCTATTCCGGTCTTGGAATGCGCATACTCAGTAAGCACCCGGGGTATGAAAGGCACACCTTGCCTATGCAAGACATGCGCCAAACGATAAATAGTTATTGCGTAGAATCCGGGATAAGTACAAATTACTTCATTGATGCTTTTCGCTGCAGGGTCACCCCTTTCGATTGCAGCCGCATCATTCATCAGTGAATCGTATATAGCCGGCAATTCATCGAAAAATGCATCCGCTATTTTCGGCGCTTTTTCTTGCAAATCGTCCTGAACAAAAGCTAACAAACGCTGCATATCATTCGACAAGCGCTGACATCGCTCTTCAAACAATTGCTTATTAGTGAAAGGGTTT
>CAYQRR010000423.1:0-2346 GCA_964419635.1 uncultured Chitinophaga sp.
CAGGCAAAACGAGTCATAATCCAACTTTTTAATCGTTGAATCTGTTCTGCGTAGGTTTGAGGCAATGGTTGTGGCTCAGGCCAGGTAGGCACTCCTAAAATGGGCCACTTGACAAAGTTTCGCTGTTGGGCAGTATCTATCCAGGATGCAGTAGCATCAATATATGCAAATAAAGAATCTGTATGCAAAAACTGCGTGCGGAGTGCATTCCAACGACATTTGACTCTCGATCTAAACAAACTGTCTTGCAACATTCTCTCCCAATGAGCCGGCACAGCTGCACCGGAACAAACGTAGTTAAGGTTATAGGCCCAGCCGGTATCTACTTCTGCTTGGCAGTAGTCAGCATTTTTCCAGGTAATGTCAAAATCCCATGCAGGTCCTGCTTTTATTTTACCGCCCTTACTCTGCTTATCTTTGTGAAAATAAGTACTCAATCGATAGCCATCCACATTCTTACTCATCTCGTTTAGCAACATGTAATCAATAAACGACAGCTCGGAGGCGTAGCGTCTGAATCCGATTTCGGGGTCGGCAAAGGCGGGGCCAAACAAAGCTGTTTCGAAACTATCTACATATCTTTCCAGATAGTCGGCCTGTTGTGGCTGTATTTCCAACTGAGAAGGATATTCGTATTGATAATAAATTGCATCACCAGTGGGGTTAGAGGGCGGAAAGGAGGAGTAAAATCCATCTCCCCCACTACCGGTAAACTTATCTATCTTATAGATGTAGCCCCCTGTCAACTGGTCGCCAGTGGTATCGGCTGCTGTGAGTTTGGCTACATCTACTCTTTGTTCATCACGCTTAATTTTCTCCATCACGATATAAATACCCTGATAGTCTCCATTCAAAAACAATTCGCAGTATTTGGTGCGCGTAGCATAATGGCCCATCTTATTGAAGATATCGTAGCTGAGCACATTTCGCATCAGTGTTTTATCGTAGTAACTGGGTGAAAGAATCCAGTCGCTCTGAGCCGGAAAACCCAAAAAGGAGGTATCCACATCATTGTTCATGGTATCCCAGGTTTCGAACCCATAAGGCACTTTGGGCGCCCATTGCGAAGAGGAGCCTCGCAATTCTATTCCTATTCTATGCTGAAAAGCATACAGTGTGTTGGTATCGTAATTCAATTGCCCGTATCCGTTATCTATCACCTGAAAGTCGACCGGAATTTTAGGATCATCGGGAATGGCTTGGCCAAAGGTGTTAATCTTAAGAATAGGCAAATTGGTAGAGAATACATTTGAAGGCGCCATTACACTCGTATCGGTAAAAGTGATTTGCCAGGACGTGAGAGAACCCGAAAATGCGCTGGTTAGCTTATCGCGAATACGGAGATTCCAGAGGCCATTGCCGTTCTGTCCGTTGTTTAACAGGTTAAGATCACCCTGCGGTAGGTAATTACCGGAAAATGGGGCTGTGCCATTGACAATGGGCGTACTAAAAGATTGCCGGAAAGTGGTATTAGTAAAATTATTGCCGGAGCCGCCCACACCATTGCAGATTAGAACATCGGTACCATCGGGCGACACGAGGCGAATCTCGAGGTCCGATACATTATTATGCGCAATAGAAAATTTTAGCTCCAGCAAACCATACGTGATACTAAGTCCCGGTTGCTGAAGACCGGTGACAGTACAAGGGAAGAGTTTCCAGGTATTATTGTTTGGGATGCTGCCCGTGTTGCCATTAAAAGGAACTAAAGCAGCATAACAGCTCAAGTGTGCTATAAGAAGTAATCCGGTTAACCCTCGCATAGGAATCATTGGCACAAGATGAATTTATAAGCGAGGAATGTAAAAACAAATCCCTGTATGCATTACGTTCTATCGCTTTATTTTGAAAAGAAATTTTTATTTGCACGAACCATTTTCGCCCAAAAGATTTACTGTTTTGAATCGTTTACCTGCTATTGAGTCTCTAAAAAACATCTTTCCTTCCATGAAAAAAATGTTCCTGTTCCTTTTTGTTGCGGCATTGCAACTGGCTAATGCACAAACCATTTCTAACCCTATAAACCCTGCTAATGTTACCATTGTTCGCGATAGCTTTGGCATCCCCCATATATTCGGGAAAACCGATGCAGAAGTTGCATACGGTCTGGCCTGGGCCAATGCCGAGGACGCATTTCCGGTGATGCAGGATTTGATTTATACCGGCAAAGGTTTTATGGGCCGCAAAGACGGCATCAGCGGTGCCAAAAACGATTTCTTTGCTCATGCTATTGGTGCAGCACGGCTCGTAAACGAAAAATATGAGAGTGACCTGAGGCCTGAGTTTAAAAAATATGTTGAGGGCTATGCACAAGGAATTAATGCCTATGCCAAATCGCACCCCGAA
>CAYQRR010000424.1:0-2327 GCA_964419635.1 uncultured Chitinophaga sp.
TATTTTTGTTACGCAACTCCAGCAGCTGCAGATAGCTGGCTATGGTGCGAAGGGGGCCCTGCAAATCGTGCGATGCCACATAAGCAAACCGTTCCAGTTCTTCGTTGCTTCGCACCAAATCGTCATTTCGTTTAATCAGTTCCTGCTGGGTTTGTTTCAAATCGCTGATATCAAAAATCATGACCATACCATACACAATGTCCCCATCGGCATTGCGAATGGGAATGTGATGCACACGCATGGTGCGCTCAAAAAACATTTGCTCAAACTCCTTTACCTCCCCATTCAGTATGGAACGGTAAATATCGGCCACACGGTCTATCTCGGATTCTCTGATAACCTCGTAAATTGTTTTCCCCTCAATCTCCTCTTTTGATTTGCTGATAGTGCCCACTAGCGGACCTTCTGCCAGTATGTAGCGCATGTGTCTATCAAAAATGAACATGGCTGCTTTAGGCAGGTTTCGGGCAATTTCGCGATACAATTGCTCGGAGACCACGATGTCCTCCTTTGCCTTTTTAATAGGCGTAACATCAGAAGCCACTCCCAATATATTTTGTCTCTTGTTATCGATAGATGGGATGACCTTTTTCACCACGCTCAACCAGGTTTTCTCACCCGTTTTGCTATTGACAAACGCCTGCTCCGGAAACGAAACCTCCCCTCCTTTCTCTATCACCACTTTATCCTGTGTTTTAAACAATTCTAAATCCTCATGGCTAAAATGGAAGTCTTCATCGCGCTTACCTACCATGTCGGACTTACTGATGTTATAGTAGTCGGCCATGGTTTGGTTAATGAGTAAATATTTCCCTTCCAGATCCTTTACAAAAACGAGGCCCGGTGAAGCATCAATAATCTTACTTAAAAACGCCTTTTGTTTTTCGAGTTCTGCTTTGGTCTCCTCAATTTCCTGCGTTCTGATTTTTACTTTTTCTTCCAACTCTTCATTCAACTTCTGCAAAAGGTGCTGATGCTTTTTCCTATCGGAAATATCGCGTACATGCATTAGCAACGCAGGCTTGTCTTTAAAGGTAATTGGCGCTACGCTAATTTCGATTGGCAATACCTGCCCACTCTCGGTAAGACATTCGCTTTCAAACTTGGTAATTTCACCCGAAATAATTTTTGGCTGCCGTTTACGTATTTCGGGATGCACCGAAACAGGCGATATATCATATATGGATTTGCCCAGAAGATTTGCTGCTGTAGTGTTATGCAACTTGCAGGTGGCTTCATTCAAATCGAGAATAATCCCTTCATGGCTTTCCACGTAAATGGCATCCGGAGAATTGATATAAATATCCCTGAACCGCTTTTCGCTGTGGACCAATGACACTTCCGCCATTTTCCGTTCCTTCATCTGCTGATTTAGCTTCGCATTAGCCTCTGATAACTGGCGGGTGCGGGTAATCACTCTGGACTCCAAATCTTCTTTGGCAAAAATCAACTCTTCCTCCAATTCCTTTTGTTTGGTGATATCGATATGTATACCCACCGAACAGACAAACTTACCTTCACTGTTAAATACTGGTTTGCCGTTTACCCGAATCCAAATTCCCTCCCCGTTCTTTTTGCGCATCTTAATCTCATAGACATCGCTCAATCCTTTTTTACGCATTTCCAGCTTCTGCTTCGAAAGTCTTACAAAATCATCATTGTAGAAGTAGTCGAGAATATTTTTACCAATTAAGTCAATTTTGGTGAAGCCGAGATTTCGGCAAAACTGATCGTTGGCATAGAGAATTCTGCCATCGCTGTTTACACAAAACACCCCTTCGTTAATCCATTCCACGATGCTGCTGAATCGAATATCGACCGAAACGCCATCGCTGTCTGATACTTTAATGAAGTCGAGGTTACTCTGTGTTGGCATTCGAGATAATGACACTTTGGTTCAAGGTGGCGTTATAGCCGATTGTCTAAATTATTCTTTTTTGTGGTTGTGGCTGTATGGCACAAGCGCTTGTTCTAAACTTTCAAGTCGGTGATGGATACCCCTTCGAACTGTAGAATAAAGTCTTTTCCAAATACTTGAGCCGGTGTTTTTGCTCCGGTGGCCGGCAATCCATTCAGTAAACGTGTGGTGATTTCAACTGCAGCCAGGTAGGTGATTGTATAACCTTCGGGTAATTCCATTAATGCTCGTTTTTCAACACCAAATCCGTTTCTCACTTCACCCCAGATATAGGTTTTAGCATTGGCTCTTTCTGTGGCATCAGGGCCGGCCGGACGCTTTTTAATCTTCTTAATGATATAATTCTTGACAAGGGAGGATTTCAAAATAAATCCAATGTAATTACTCAATTTCATACTCTCAATTACCT
>CAYQRR010000425.1:0-2322 GCA_964419635.1 uncultured Chitinophaga sp.
GGTGTAGCGTTGTTCACCGTTTTGGTTAGCGAAAGATCAACAGAAGAAACGGGGTCACAAACATCTGACCCAATAGAATTACATTCATATGAAGTTCTATTATTTGTAGTTCCATCTCCAAACCCTCCGTCTGCGTTGTGCCCAACATTACAAACCTCCGTCGGCGAGTTCGAGTTCATATAAGGCGTAATATGGCCACCATTGGCAACGGCAATTACATTACTGCCGGAACCTGCTGGAATGAGTGGGCAGGAATAAACAGTATTGTCCGCAGGGCCTCCGATGGCATACTGGTCGTTATCGCCCCAAGATCTTAACGTGCCATCAGCAATTATCGCCGAAGCGCTTTTGCTGGTTTCATCGTGCGTACCCACTGCGCTTATGTACACCACATTACTCAAAACGCCACCACCACAACCCTGGCCAACTTTTGTCCAGGATGTCCGGTCGGTTGTTGAATTATCCCCTAATTGACCATCGCTATTTTCCCCTAATACATGAATGGTTCCATTGGCATCAAGCACATAATAGGAGCTCCTTCCGGCTTCAATTTGCAAAATACCGCCTCCGCTTACTGGCGGTTGGGTGACTAATACGAGCGGGGTAGTTTGATTAATCGAAGCTGTTCCATTTCCCCGGTACATCTGATCTCCGGAGGCATATAGGCTACCATTGCTGCCTAAAATCAATAATGTCCGATATCCAACCGCAAAATCAACAGCGGTCACGCCGGACGGCAGTGATACCGTATTAAAGATGTTGGAAGTAGCGCTGGCCCGAACGGACGTAGCATCTGGCCCCGTAATGTAAAGTGCGCCACTATACGTCATAAAAACCAGGAATCCGGCTCCGCCATCCAAAGCGGTGCCCTCCCATTTGGCGACATCACATGCTGTCACACCACTCGGTAATGGCAGCGTTGTTGCTCCCCATGTGGTAGCAGAGGTTCGGTCATTGGCTATAAGACTACCTTCGTCGCCCACAGCGTAAATGGTGCCATTGCTTCCAAGGAATACCACTTGAGTTCTACCCCCAATTGCTCCCCAAACAGGAAACACATTTGCCGGCATGGTATAACTGGCACTGGGAATAGCGGTTAGATTTAATTGATCGCTTGAGCCATTTGTAGCTAAATTCTGCCCGGCAAGTGAATACCCAACCGGGGTCTTGACAATTTGACCATGCCAGGTTGCCTGTAAGGCACTGTTTTTACCCAATGCACATTTATCAATTGTGCTGGGGTCGCACTGACCAAAGGACGAGTCAACAAAAAAAAGAAGGAATAAGAAAAATACAAGAAGTGGTTGCTGTAACCAATTAGTTTTTAAAGAAAACATGTTTGTGAAAATAATTTTTTTCATAGATAATGTATAAAATTGTCAGAACAAATGTTTTTTTGATAAGGCGGATTGTCAGTATAAGGCAGACTCCTCCAGGCCCCAACCTATTGTTGAAGAAATTAATGGACTGGTCCCATGCGTGAGTGCGCCAATGTGGGACATTGAAGTGCGAATCAGAAGGGGGGGAGATTACTCCTTATTAGGAGAGCAGAAACGCGAAGGATGATAAACAATCAGTTTTTTGGTGCGCAAATGTATGGCGATATGCTCATGGATAATAATTTTTTTACAAATATTTTTTATTGAAGTGGATGATGTATGTTTCCATCGGCTCTCCAGCGTATGCACTCCAAATTCTGTGCCATATTTTTTATTGAAGTGGATGATGTATGTTTCCATTAAGCGATATCACTATTTATTAGGTATGGTAGTTCGCTCTAAATTCGAAAAATAACAGACTTTTGTATCTATTTGGGTGTACATTTTTCCTCTTTTAGTCCTGTTTAGGGCATACTCCTGGCCATAATCTCATTTTCAAACTATTCGTTAACTGGTTGGCCGGGCAAACGATACGCTTCGGCAAACCGTTTCTCGCCCGGACCAAACCAAAGGCCACTCTTTTTCATGCGCGTACATAGACTTGCTTTACTTCAAAAAGTCACCGGCTTTGTTTTTGTTCTTTCCGGTATTTGTCTGCTTCCCGTCATTTCTTCTGCCCAAGCACCCACCGAAATCTGTGACAACGGCCTTGACGACGACGGCGACGGCCTCATAGATTGCTACGACCAGGACTGTACCTGCACCGGGCAGTGCGACGATTTTTATTACACTACCTGCAACGCCGATTGCTTTTTCCTGCCCTCCTGCGACACCATCAGCCTCGGTATCCAGTGGGTCGGCGACGCCGAAACGGGCACCTATTCCGTGCTCGTGGCCGGCGATATGGACCGCGACGGCATCCCGGAAGTGGTGACCTACCACA
>CAYQRR010000426.1:0-2322 GCA_964419635.1 uncultured Chitinophaga sp.
GGAAGGATACAAAAGCAAACTGACACCTGGTTTATTTTTCTTTTCGTTTTGCTGCTTCTTTTTTAGACAACTTATCTAAATCTGCTTTCGGGTCGTTTCGGGTATCCTCCTCTTTCAGGTTTTGAGCCAGCATCAATTTATCTTTTCCATATTTTGACTTCATACGGTCTATTGCTTTGTATAGCAAGACATCTTTTTCTCTGTCCTCAAACATGTTAATCTGATAGTGTCCTTCTTCCAGATTACTAAACCGCACTCCAAGCAACCGCACTTTTCTCCCGGGTTCATGAAACTCATCAAATAAATACAACACCCGCTCCATTAGTATTTTAGAGTTGGAGGTGGGTTCAATACTCATTTGTTTGGTGTGTGTTTCAAAATTGGTGTATCGTACTTTGATGGCCACACACCGCGCCAGCTTCTTTTCCTCGCGCAGTTCAAACCCCAGTTTTTCGGTCAGGGAGATCAATATTTTCTTCAACCATTCCGCATCCGCATTATCCTTACTAAAGGTGCGCTCAGCACTCATCCCTTTAGGTTCGTGGAAGGGTTGAATTGCCACAGAACCTTTGCCATGCGCTCGGTTCCAGAGATCTACACCACCTTTACCCATCCAGTTATACAGCGCTTCTGCCGAAAATTCGCGAAGCTGCCGAATAGTTTTAATTCCTTTTTCATTCAGTCGCTTCTCGGTTTTCTCACCACAAAATGGAATTTTCCCTACGGGCAATGGATCTAAAAAGGCTTGTTCATCACCTGGTGCAATCATAAACTGACCATTGGGCTTTGCCTCATTAGTGGCCATTTTTGCCATCATTTTATTGGTAGACAATCCGAACGAAATGGGAAGTTGTGTTTCTGCAATGATCCGCTGTCTTAACTTTACACTCCAGTCCCAACATCCATAAAATTGCTCCATGCCGGTTAGGTCCACATAAAACTCATCGATAGAAGCTTTTTCAAAAAGTGGTGCCTCAGCTGCTACAATATCCGTAACCATTTTAGAATAGCGAGAGTATTCTTTGTGATGGCCGGGCATGAAAATGCCATCCGGACATAGTTTTCTTGCTTGCTTAAAATTCATTGCACTGTGCACACCAAATTTTCTGGCTTCGTAGCTGCAAGACGATACTACTCCCCGATCGCCAACCCCTCCAACAATTACGGGCTTACCTATCAACGATGAATCTAAGATCCGCTCCACCGACACAAAAAAGGAATCGAGGTCCATGTGTAAAATGTATGTTTGCACAGCAGTAATGCTAATCAATCTCACCCTATTATAACGAATGCAATTTCAACAATTAACCATTCAGAGTCCTCTAGGTTTGATTCGTATTTCGGGCACTACCCGCTTTATATCAGAAGTAAAATTCTGTAGTCCTGGGGAAGTTCAAAGTGAAAGCGAAAATGAACTACTCCTTGACTGCAAGATTCAATTAGATGAATATTTTAACGGAACGAGAACGATATTCCAACTCCCACTGCAAACTTCGGGCACGGATTTTCAGCAAAAAGTGTGGGCCCAATTGCGGCAGATACCGTTCGGTCAACTTTCTACATACGGGCAGCTTGCCCACCAGCTAAATATGACAAATGGCTCATCGCGGGCAGTGGGTTTAGCGAATGGGAAAAATCCAATCGCTATTATCATTCCGTGCCACCGGATTATTGGGCAAAACGGAAACTTAACCGGCTATGCGGGTGGTGTGTGGCGAAAACAGTGGTTGCTGGAACACGAGCGTAAAAACAGCCCATTGAACGGAGTGCTGTTTTGAATAGACAAGGCTACAGATTATCAAACTGATAAATAGGATCAATGGGTGAATTAGGTGGCATGTCGAAAATCTGACGCAATAGTCCATCATGCAAGTCGTAAACCCAACCGTGAATGTGCGGCCGCTGATGATGTTTCCATGCTTTTTGAATAATGGAGGTTTCGGCCAAATGCATCACCTGCTCTTTTACATTCAACTCCACTAATCGATTGGTTTGTGCTTCTTCAGTAGGCAAAGCCATTATTTCATCGCGATGAATTCTATATACATCCTTAATATTTCGCAGCCATTTATTGATAATTCCTAAGCTGTGATGATTCATAGCTGCTTTTACTCCACCACAGCCGTAGTGCCCGCATACAATCACGTGCTTTACTTCCAAATACTCTACCGCATATTGCAAAACACTCAGCAAATTCAAATCTGTGTGTACCACCATATTGGCAATATTTCTGTGTACAAATATTTCACCAGGTTCGGTTCCGGTTATTTCGTTGGCCGGTACAAGACTGTCACTACAACCTATCCACGAAAATTCCGGGTG
>CAYQRR010000427.1:0-2318 GCA_964419635.1 uncultured Chitinophaga sp.
TGTAACACTTGACAACGGGTAGATTACCCGCCGGGCAGGGAATAGACGTTGTCTGCCATGATTTGTCCGGCCAAGAGGTTTGGCGACCGACATCCATGTCGGTCGCTTCTTGCAAAGCTGCTTAAGTTGAAAGGCGATTGACCTGTTAGGCTTTGGGTATTTTTTGCGATTGTGAGCTTACCGCCTCGTATTGTTGCTTTGGTTCAACATTTTACACAACATATCGATTCTTTCAAGGGCAATAATTACAATGAAACCCGCGCGCGGATTGAGTTTATCGATCCGTTCTTCAAAGAATTAGGCTGGGATATTGAAAATGCCCAAGGTTTTGCGGAGACTTACAAAGAGGTAATTCATGAAGATGCCATTAAGGTAGAGGGTTCTACGAAAGCACCGGATTACTCATTTCGCATAGGTGGGCAGCGAAAATTTTTCCTAGAAGCCAAAAGGCCTTCCGTAAATGTCAAAGATGACGTAGGTCCGGCTTATCAGTTGCGAAGATATGCCTGGAATGCAGGGTTGCCAGTTTCGATCCTTACAGATTTCGAAGAATTTGCGATTTATGATACCAGTATTCGCCCGAATCCAAAAGATAAAGCATCCACGGCTAGAATATTCTATTGCACCTTCAAAGATTACGAACAGCAATGGGATTATATAGCATCAATCTTTTCAAAAGAAGCTATTCTTAAAGGAAGTTTTGAACAATTTCTTACCGATTCTAAGAGAAGAAAAGGGACTACAGCAGTTGATAAAGAATTCCTTAGAGAGATGGAGAAATGGCGAACCGATCTAGCCAAGAATGTTGCCCTTCGGAATAATATTGAGATTCACGCGCTCAATTATGTCGTACAGGCAACTATAGACAGAATTTTGTTCCTTCGAATTTGTGAAGATCGAAATATCGAAGAATATGGGCGCTTGCACAAACTTGCCGGCGCAACCAATATTTACAAGAAATTAACGGAATTTTTTCAACAAGCGGACGAAAAATATAATTCAGGTCTTTTTCATTTTCATAAAGAAAAGGATAATCTTAGCGAACCGGATGAAGTAAGCCTGAACCTCAAGATTGATGATAAAATCCTCAAAGAAATTATTAATGCGCTATATTTTCCCTCTCCATACGAATTTTCAGTAATCTCGGCCGACATTCTTGGCAATGTTTATGAGCAATTTCTTGGAAAGGTGATTCGCCTAACTGCCAGCGGGCAAGCCAAAATCGAGGAAAAGCCTGAAGTAAAAAAGGCCGGCGGTGTCTATTATACGCCGCAATACATTGTAAAATATATTGTCGAAAATACGCTCGGTGAATTATTGAAAGAAAAAACACCAATGATGGTGGCCGGTAAGGTAAAGGGGCATACAGCTGTACGGATACTTGATCCGGCTTGCGGATCAGGTTCTTTTTTAATTTTCGCTTACCAATTTCTTCTGGACTGGCATCGCGACTGGTATGAAAAAGATATAAAACAAAAAGGTGAAGCTCAGGCCAAAAAGTGGAGCGATGCTGTTTATCAAGGGCCGGGGGATCACTGGTACTTAACTACCAGAGAAAAAAAGCGGATTCTTCTGAATAACATATATGGTATCGATATCGATCAGCAAGCGGTTGAGGTTACAAAGCTGAATCTGCTGCTCAAAGTACTTGAGGGTGAAAATCGGGAAACTCTTGGTACTAACTTGAAACTCTTTCATGAAAGAGCATTGCCCGATTTATCCCCAAACATAAAATGTGGCAATTCACTGATCGGCACTGATCTATTTATTTTGGCGCCCGATTCCGCGGAGAAAGCCAAAAATATCCAGCAAAACCTATTTGAAATGTCGGCTGAAGAAAAATACGAATTAAATGCGTTAGATTGGCAAAATGAGTTCTCTGAAATACTTAAGGATGGCGGTTTTAACGTGATTATTGGAAACCCACCTTGGGGAGCTGAATTCAATGAAATCGAAAAAAAATACCTAACTCGAAAGTTTCCGGAGATACCGTCGAAAGTTAAGGATAGTTATCTTTATTTTGTGTCTCAAGCCCTCAAGCTGCTAGCTGACAAAGCATACTTTGGGTATATCACACCGAACACATGGCTACTCATCAATAGTTGTGCTGAATTTCGCAAAGCCATTCTGGCCCAAAATGTTCTCGAAATTTACGATTTGGGCGATGGCATTTTTCAAGAGGCGACAGTTGAGAGTTCCATTATTGCAATTCAGAAGAAACTGCCGATTGCCAGCAAATGCCGCGCGAAATTGGCACGCAATCATCAAGTCATCACCGACCAAGTACTTGAAAAGAGTATTTGGCTAAAGGATGAATT
>CAYQRR010000428.1:0-2312 GCA_964419635.1 uncultured Chitinophaga sp.
GCCAAAAATCAACCTGAAAATGACCTGCTAAATGGTAGTCTGTTTGGGGTGGTCAATTTGCAGTAAAAAAGGGTGGTCAGTTTGAGTGAAATATCCACCTGTACCTCATTCTCCATGAGATACGGGCTAAGGTCGTTTCGGTCCATTCCACTATTCTAAATTAGGTTCTATCGGTTAGCCGTGCCTGCATTATGATCTTGATGAACTTGAATGCTGGTTTACCCTCCCGGTTCAGTTATTTATAACCGTCAATACGCCGAAACGATTTTTTGCGCATAAAACCATAGCGTTTTGAAAGCGAATTGATTTCGTATTTATAGCGTATTAATGCATGTTGATGCGTATTGCATGCGTGTTAATACGCATGCAATACGCATCGAATATGAATGACATGCATATCAAATATTGAGAGTTTATAGTATTGGATACTATGGTACACTATCTTTTTTCGTCAATAAACAAGAGCGCTTTTGGTATACTCCACTTAAAGGTGACGATAGTCAAAAAAGAAGGTTTGTAACACTATTGTCCCACTGGTAAACTTGGCAAGGGTAAAGGTATGTGGGAAACCTTGACGAGGGTATTCTACTATAGTCTAGAATGGACTATTGAGTATTAGCTACAGGGACTTTTCTAGGGCTTGGGTATGTTCAAATCCGGCATCCCGATACTTCCAATATTGACCAACCTGGGCGAGAGTTAGCGATAGTCCTCGGCCTACCCCCTTTTCATCGTTAAGGTCATATCGAATGCTCAAATTGTCGGTGGGGTGAACAAAAGACTGTTGCAACACCTTACTATACTCATCAAACTCCTCACTTATCTCCTCCATAGTCCAACCACCTTCTATACGTTTCTGGACTAGTTGTTGGTGTAGTTCCTTGGCGAGTGCGACATCGCCACTTTCATATGCTAGCCTCCTTTGAATATACAACTGATTCTGTAAGCACCCCCTTTTTAAGATAGGGGATAATTAGACTTTGGCTGTTTAATAATGATCGAAGTTAAATTATTTATATCAGAGCTATTATTATTAAAACTGCTGTTGCATGTGGTAAACTCCTGCGGGGCTTGTGCGGGGCGGAGTTTTCCACTTTCAACAGCCTGGCTATAGCCAATGGGACTTAAGCCTTGTAACGACTGGTGTGGATGGTTAGCGTTGTAATCGCATCTCCACTCTTCTGATTGTACCCGCACTTGTTTTAGGTTATGGAACAAGTAAGCATCGAGTACATCTTCTCTAAAAGTTCGGTTAAGCCTTTCCACAAAGCCATTTTGCATGGGTTTGCCAGGTTTAATAAACAGTAGTTTAATTTGCTGCTCTTTGCAGAACGTTTCCAAAGTATGGCTGATAAATTCTGGGCCGTTATCTACACGGATGAAGGATGGCTTACCCCGTTCCCATATCACGCGTTCTAATACTCTTACTATTCGTCTGGCCGGTAGTGAGGTATCAGCTTCTACGGCTAATACCTCCCGGTTAAAATCATCTATAAGGTTAAAGGTGCGGAACTTTCTTCC
This sequence comes from uncultured Chitinophaga sp., assembly GCA_964419635.1. Taxonomy (GTDB): domain Bacteria; phylum Bacteroidota; class Bacteroidia; order Chitinophagales; family LD1; genus Bog-950. The sequence goes on from CAYQRR010000428.1 coordinate 1,522, forward strand.
GTCTGTTAGTGCATCGCTCATAAAATCCATACTCCAGTTTTGGTTAATGCTTATTGGTTGTTCCAATGATAGCTTTTCTCTGTTAGGCAATCTGCGCTTGTGCTTCCTGCGGATATTTAGTTTTAGCAGGTCATACACGCGTTTAACCCGTTTATGATTCCATAGCAAGCCTTCGTTTCGAATGCGGCCATAATACACCCCAAATCCGCGCGTGGGATGCTTCTCGGCCAGACTTTGTAGCTTGGCGATAACCTCGCTATCATCCTTTCGGCTTTTGTAATAAACAGCGGCTGTAGATAGTCCTACTATCCGGCAGGCTCTGACGATGCTGATGGATTGTTCTGTTTTAACTTCTTCCACCAGTTGCCGTTTCCGACAGGGCCTTAAAGCTTTTTTTCGATAATCTCTTTGAGGATACGATGGTCAAGTGCCAGGTCGGCATACATCGCCTTTAGTTTGCGATTTTCTTCCTGCAACTCTTTGAGTTGCTTTACCTGGTTCACTTCCATGCCGGCATACTTGCTCTTCCAGTTGTAAAAGGTAGCGCGGCTGATACCCATCTCACGGCAAATATCTTCTGGCTTGCGACCGGCAGCTTCTTCCTGGATGGCTTTTACAATCTGTGTTTCGGTGTGTTTGCTTTTCTTCATAAAGATGAAATTTAGTGCTTCTGTCTAATTTCATCCTATCTAACTTTTAGGGCTGCTTACACCTAACAGATAGAAAGTAACAAAATAGGTTTGTGCGGGGCCGCACCGCCATGCGAGCGGTCGATTCTTAGTTTCTTAAAT
>CAYQRR010000429.1:0-2308 GCA_964419635.1 uncultured Chitinophaga sp.
TGCAGTTTGATGAAGTTTTGATTGGCTTTCAAATCAGGATAGTTTTCAGCCAATGCTTTAAAGTTTATCATGGCAGCACCCATGTGCTTGGCGGCTTCAATTTGTGCTTCGGGCGTAAGTGCGCTGATGGACTCATTGCGCGCACGAATAACATCGGTAAGCGTTTTGTTTTCGTGCCCCGCATATCCTTTTACAATTTCCACCAGGTTGGGAATGGCATCTAAGCGTTGTTGTAAAAATGCCCCGATGCCGCTCCAGCCCTCTTGCACCAGCACGCGCTCTTTGGTTAACTCATTAAAAACAGAAATCAGATAAATAAGCAGCAGCAATACAATGCCGCCTGCAATGGCTAATGCTGTCATGTTTGTTTGTTTTGTTTCGGTTTGAAATTACTGTATTTGTTCAGTTGAATCTTTCCGCTCTAAAGCAATGCAATTTTTGTGCGCTTGTTGAATGTAAAACCCGGCAATCATTATGTAAGCCACTAACAGGATGATGGCGGTGTTTCGCACCCATTTTGTGTTGCCTGCTAACCAAATAACGAACCATGCGATGGCCACCGCCACACCCAAAAACAAACTGAGCCATTGCAGCACTTTCATCAATGCCATGTTTGCTGCTTCTTCGGGCACAGTGGTTACTTGCGGCATATTGATAAAGCCGTAGCTTACCTGAATGGTTTCTAACGAAAGCCAGACCAATGCAGTAAACAACAAAGCCAGTGCAAGATGAGCAAGGATGATACGGTTGAGCATTTGTCTTACGTGTTTAAATTTTTAATGATTTGTAAAACCCCTTACAGTTTCTGGAAACGTAGTGTGCCTGCGTGTTTGCCCTTTGCATCGGTAAGGTGAATGAAATACGCGCCCGCACTGAGTTGGCTTACATCTAAAGTGCCTGCATACTTTTCGGTTACTTCACTTCGCAAAACAATACCTGAATTACGGCCTGCTACATCATAAATGGTGGCTGTAAAAAAAGCCGGAGCCGATGCAGTGATATAGAGTGTGAGTTGGTGCTCGGTTGGGTTAGGATATGCTTCCAACGTAAGCAAGAATTCGGGTTGCTGCAATATGCCCACGCTTACATCATAGTGCTGATGAAAGCCCTGAGTGAGTTTGTTAGCAGGTGATTGCAATGTGGTTACAGCTACTTCACCTAAGGTATAATCTACCCGAACATTTCCCGCGGATGCCGAACGGCCCGTGGAGGCGATGACATTGCGTTCGATGGACTGCCCTGTTGCGCATAATGCTCCCACATGAATGAGCAGTATAACTAAAGAGATTTTTATGGTTGACATGATGATATAGATTTTGTTTTGAAAATTTTCGGAAGCAATAAATAGCAGCATTGACATTGACTTTATCCAATGATATTACCTGCGGAGGGGATGAATATGGCTTATAGACAATGGCATTATTTGAACCATTTTCGTTTGACGACCACAGTTCACAATTTGCACAGACTAAAGGTTGTGTAAAAACACTTTGGTATTGACCATTCACTGTAACTGGTTCTGTTGATAGTTCTGTGGTGGAGGGCAAATACCAATCGGAGTAACCATTAAGAACCAACTCACTGCATTTTCTAGCTGCTGACTGCGGGTCTGAACAACTATTTACGATGAATGTCGTGTTGAGTTCTCCATCATTACCATTCGGACTTGAACAATTGTAGTCACCCCAAGGCCCATATGAAGCTGTATCAGTAGCAATAATTAAACCATGATTACCTGAACAATCTACATAGTAAATAATCCCGCCTTGATAGGATGCTCCAACAACAAAAGCAGATGTAGTAATCTGAATAACATTATCGCTATAACCAACACCGTTACTGTTTTCGGCAAATGCCCTAAAGTAGTAGGTTGTATTAGGGTTCAGTCCATTTATCATAAGTCCTGTTGAGTTTGTGTATTTAACACTATCACCCACAGTAGGATTAGGATCTGTGCTGTAACAAACTCCCTTGTTAATGATGTTTCCACCTGTATAGGATAAAGAGATAAAAAATCTCGCATACCCGGAGTTTGGATTACAGTCCAAGAAAGATTGGTTGAAAACAGGCTTAGGTTTGCAACTGCCCCATGTTGGAACGCTATCGCACAATACCAATGGCTCACCATATCCACCTACCGGCACCAGTTGCCATTGCGAGCCGTTCCAGTATTGCATATCCCCTTTGTTAACACCATTGAGGGTGTTGCCGCTGGTGGTTAATGATTTCCACTGTATGCCGTTATATCCTTCAAAATCGCTGTTGTTGTTATTAAATCGGATAGCGCCCGGTGTGGCAGACGATGTAA
>CAYQRR010000430.1:0-2293 GCA_964419635.1 uncultured Chitinophaga sp.
ATGGTTACTACCGCCTGGGTTTTGTTGCTTGACTGATTTGCCTCATACTCTTTTATGCGCGCTTGAAGCCAGTTTTCCCATTCTTCACCGGGAGCAACGGTTCCGCATTGAGGCAGGAGTTGTTGTTCTGCGGGCGTGTTTGTTGAAGCATCTTGTGCATAAAGGGCCTGCGCAAACATGGTTAACGCTAGGGTCCCTGTCAATAGTAAATTTTTTTTCATGAGTGTTGGAGTAAGAATTTAAAATTTGGGTTATCCTAAATTGCCCTTTCTTTCACGCATAAACAACCGATTCATTCATGCGAATTTTAAACCCCATACACTATGAAATTTCACAAGTATCTATAAGTCAACAGTTTACTGTTGGCTATGCTTAAAACTCCGAAGCTTTCAAAAATGCTTCATTTTCCGGCTCGTGCCATAAAACAAGAAAGACGGGAATTCCCGTCTTTCTTATCTGTTTTATTTAATACTATTTATTTCTGCAATGTGATGCGATGTGTTACAGCACCTGTTTCACTGCTTAATCTAAGCAAATAAACACCAGCAGGTAATCTGGAAATGTCTACTTGTTTCACATCCACATTTTTGCTCACCGCAATGCTTTCCTGATAAACCAGTTGGCCAAGTGTATTGCGCACTTCTACTTGCAATGTATTATTAAGCGTACTTAATCCGCTGATGTTAAGCTGACCATTGCTCGGGTTCGGGTAAATATGAATAGCTTGTGTGAAAGTCGAGTTGTCAAGCCCTGTGCAATTATCGACTGTTCCTTTCACAGGCGTCCTCACACTTGGACATCCGGTTGTGCTGACTTCCCAATCGTAGAAATAATAATAATATATCTCAGGCGTTGTAGCAGCATCTGTACCGGTGATAGATACAACACCACTGATGCTATATGGATAATTTGCTCCATCGGTATTACGATACAAATCATTGGTCGAACTTGCAGCCAATTTTATGGCGTAGCCGGTACCAGGATTAATAGTAACATTCAACGTAGCCGTATTTAATCCTTTCACAAGTGTAACTGTTTTGGTAGCCACAGCAGCGCCGTTTGCATCCAATATTTCAATAGTACGATCACCTGCCGTATTCGCATCAATTTTTACCGTTTTGATGGTTACTGTTTTTGTTACATCAAAATACATACGGCGATCGTTATTAGCCGTGAAATATCCTCCAGCCCCAATGGATTTATCCGTCGCGCCAACTTTTTGTGTAGCACCTGCAGCAGCCACTCCCACATAATAAGTGGTCGTTGAAGAGATATTAGGAGAATAGGTTGGTCCTGTTGCTACAGGCGATCCGCCGGTTTGAGCAGTATACCATTCCAACGTTCCTGAACCGGTAGCGGAAAGGTTTACAATGCCTCCGGGCTGACAAACGACACCGTCTGTACCAGTTGGTGCAGCCGGAGCTTGATCTACAACAACATATTGTGTTTTCGTCACAGAGTCAGCACCTAAAGAGTTGGTCACCGTAAGCTTTACCTGATAATTACCAGGAGATGCGTACGTAACCGTTGGATTTTGCTGTGTAGAAGAAGCCGGATTACCGCCAGTAAATGTCCACTTCCAAGCTGTCGGACTTCCACCGGAGTTGTCGCTGAATGCAATTGATTCACCTGGACATATCGCTGTTTTGTTCGCTGTAAAGCTGGCCGAAGGGCCCATATTGCAAAGACCATGCGTGCCCAAAGCTTTACGGTAAGGAGCATTCTGCATAGCTGTCAACATACGAGTTGCCTGGTTTTTGGTAAACAAAGCACGGCATTTATCATTAGTATAGTCCATATAGTTCATAAACATTTCTCCAGTTGTATTTCCTGAACATCCGCCTTTTTGGAAGGGATGCGTAGGACAACCCCAGTTCTGACCATTCTGACCACTATTATTTCCGCCTTTCTGCGGAGGTGTGTCAGCACAATAATCATCACCACATTGTGTATCGCCGCCAATATGGCGCAATCCAAGATAGTGTCCTACTTCGTGAGCAGTCGTTACGCCATTACTGTACTCCTCGTTTGCGTAATATCCACCGGAGTATAATGCTTTGCAACCGAAGACACGACTAGCCATTACAACGCCAGAGGTAGTTGAAGTCTCAAGGTTAGAAGTAAGCCCCGATAAGGTACTGTTAGCTGGGAACGTAGCATATCCTAATAATCCTCCTTTAGCCGGATCATAATAGTCACCCACCCAAATATTGAAATATTTTGTAGGATCCCAAATAGTGGCGGGTTTAATCGTATTGTCGAAAAGGGAAGTAGGATCCGAACTCGTAGCGGG
>CAYQRR010000431.1:0-2289 GCA_964419635.1 uncultured Chitinophaga sp.
TTTTACGAAATTTTCATGTTTCTCTAAGACAACATGATCAAACCGGATGAAATGACAATACCATTCTATGTTGGGGAGGTAATGCAAGCAAAAAACAGCTGAATTCATGATTGAAAAGAGCGATTAAACTCAGGGTATTTTTCCGGAGAATTCTTCTTCGAATTTTGGGAAAGACGTGGATTGGTAAGCGTTGCTACCGTAATAGTTCAGTAAGCTTTCAGTTAAATATACATCCATAGTTGATGTGCGTATATGTATCACATTGCCTTCTTCATTGAATACAACAAATCCTGGATATGACTGGCGGTAGTTCAGCAGGAACAGTGATAGCTCATGAACATGGTAATCTCCTTCGTTAATAAACTTGTAATCGCGGCCTTTAAATTGCGCGGTTTCTTTTTGCTCCGCATTAAATCGAACCGGGTAAAAGTGTTGATTAATATAATGCGCTATTTCTCTGTTAGTAAACACCGAATCTTTCATTTGTCGGCACCAGCGGCACCAATTGACATACACATTCATAAAGATTTTCTTCGGCTCTTTTTTTTGAAGCAACATAGCCTCTTCAATACTCAGCCAATGAATAATGGTGTCTGTGTAATAAATAGAGGAGTCTATTTCCGCTGATAATTCTATTAGTTCATTTTTGTTTAAAGCGTTTGCCTGCTTTTGACCTACCAACGATTGAGGAATGGTCAAGCCAACAAATAACACGATAAGGGAAATGCAAATTCTAAACATGGGTTGAAATAGCCTGAACGAGCTTCGCTCAAAAACAAATATTGAAAAAACTACGGAGTAAAAAACACTTCGTATTCGTAGTTGATATTCTTTTTCTGGTTGGCCGCCAATTTCACTTCCCATTTTACATCGCTGGAGGGATTTACGTAGCTGTAACTCTTGTTAATAGTGATTTTACCTCCATCCTCTGCTTTTGTAATGGTGCCAAATACATTTTTTGTAATGCTGAGCGTTACATCTTTGTTTTGAAAATTTTCCAGAGATACAGCGCCTTTGATAGTGACTTTGTGATAAACGATCTTTCCGGTTTTTTTAGCGTTGTCTTCTCTGTTTTTCTCCTCCTCATTATTCTTCATTACGATATCAATTGCTTTTGACAATCGGATATTGCTGGATGCGCCTACCGGGGTGTATTTCAATTCATCTTGTGCTACAAACTGGTCCTTTTCGTTAATGACCATGACAGAGGCAGTGGTAAATGGAACAGAGGAGGTGTTTTTTAACTCTAGGGAATGATAGATATCAAACGATTTATCTTCCACCGGTACATAGCGCGATGAATAGAAATTGGTAAAGTCGCTGATGGTGCCTTCGTATTTGTCTTTATATTCTACGTTCCCTGCCACAATCGGAAACACTCCTTTTGACTGGTTAGGGAGCGTCACCTTACCGATTTTGTAGATATACATATCACCATTTTTTTCTCCTTCAGTTGTAAAACTGCTGCTAAAATATCCGGCATCTCCTTCCATGCTTTTCATAGCCATGGCATTGGCTTGCATATATGCGCTTCGGCTTCTGTAGTCATTATTATCGAGAGCGGTGTTGGTAATGTAATCGTAGGTCATGGGGTCCATTACCTGGCTGTAGCTCATTTGCGGTGAGCCAACAACCAGTTCCATCTCCGCATCTTTCAGTTCTTCAGCATAGTTTTCTACCGTTGCTTTCATTTCCAATCGTCCGTTTTTTTCGTCCTTTAGTTTCAGGAAGTAATGGGGGAGCCAGTTAAATCCCTTGGTCATATAAATTTCCTGAAGTGATAGACTTTCAGCCGGTTTTTCCGGTTTTAAAACTAAAACGCGTTTAATGGAGTCGGCCATGTAGAAACTGGTGGGTTCTTCTTTAAAGTCGGCTTGATAAATTTTATCGACATGGATAATCAGCGTTTTGTTGCTCTCCGTGCTCAGTTTCAGCATTCCGGAATACAAATCGTAGCCCGTTATTTTACCGGAAACCGTTTTGTCAATACCCTGAGTGGGTGTATAAGATACCGTAACTGATTTGTTGATGTTTCCTGCCAGATACTGCCAAATAGAGCGGCAAAGGTCTTTCTTCTTCAGTGTATCGTTACGGAAAACAATATTTTTTACTGCATTATCTTTTCCTGTTCCGGTAAAATAGGTACCAAAAAGCGTTTGTTCAGGAATGGGGAGTATGACATTTCCCCCAAAGGAGGATGCGTTTCCTTCTTTCACCATCATAGCTGTTCCGTTTTTAAAAATGGTGAGTTTTTTAATTGGTAAGCTAGTTTGTGCACTGCAAAGTCCG
>CAYQRR010000432.1:0-2256 GCA_964419635.1 uncultured Chitinophaga sp.
GTAGCGGTTTGCAGTCCGATCAGTTTGCACTCAAGATTTGTGGTGCAGGTGGTGGTGGATTCATTATCGGGTTTGCTCCGGAGCACGCCAATCTGCCCCTGATGCTGCGTGGAGCAGATTATATGGAAGTACTTACTTTTTAAAACGGAACGCCTCCCCCATCATCACCAAAGTCATCCGGCTTGTGGCGTCTTTCAAACCCTTCGTTATCGTTCACGTCATCGTTCATTTTGGAAGGCAGCTTTTTGAAGGTCTTTTTCTCGTTCCCTGACTGAATTTCCATGTACTGATCACCTGCACCTATTTCGTCTAGGTTTTCAAATTTTGCCAGGTCGTTAATAAAGCGGGTGCGCACGGTTTTCACCGGTCCGTTTCTATGTTTGGCAATAATCACTTCCGCTACGTTTTTGGTAGGCTGGCCACTCTCATCATTTTCTATACCATAATACTCCCCTCTATACAGGAATATAACAATATCGGCATCCTGCTCAATTGCTCCGGATTCGCGCAAGTCCGACAGAATCGGCTTCTTATCGCCACCACGAGTTTCCACTGCGCGCGACAACTGCGACAAAGCAATTACCGGAATCTCCAACTCCTTAGCGAGTCCTTTCAGCGAGCGCGAAATCTGACTTATCTCTTGTTCACGGTTGCCCCCTTTGCCATCCACGGTTCCGCTCATAAGCTGCAGATAGTCAATAATCACCATCTGAATATCGTGCTGCTGCTTCAGCCTGCGACATTTGCTGCGTAATTCGAACACATTAATAGCAGGCGTATCATCAATAAACATTTTGGCATTCTTGAGGCCGTCAATCTTCGAAGTGAGAATCTCCAATTCATATTCTTCGAGTGTTCCTCTTCTTATCTTATCGGCCCGAATGTGCGTTTCCATTGAAATTAAACGCTGCACCAACTGAGCACTACTCATCTCTAACGAAAACAACGCTACCGGCTTTTTGTAATCCACTGCTGCATTGCGGGCCAAAGCCAATGTAAAGGCTGTTTTACCCATGGCCGGACGAGCCGCCACGATAATCAAATCAGATTTCTGCCAACCACCGGTGGCCTTGTCCAACTCTATGAATCCGGCAGGCACACCGTTCATGTGGTCTTGGCTGTTGTGCATCCGTGTATCAAGTTCTTTCAATTCGCTCATGAGCAAAGAGCCGATGTCTTCGCTATTGCGCTTCATGTTGTTTTCGGCAATTGTGAACAGATTTTTTTCTGCCTTATCTAGTAATTCAAATACATCGGTAGTGTCTTCGTAAGCCTCGCGAATCACTTCGGTGGAAGTAGAAATAAGCTGACGCTGAATCATTTTTTCGGCCAGCACCCGCGAATGATACTCCACGTTGGCCGCTGAACCTACTTTATTAGTGAGCTGTGCAATGTAGAAATATCCGCCAGCAGCATCTAACTCTCCATTCTTTTTGAGCTGCTCAGTGACCGTGAGTAAATCAATAGGCGCTTGATTTTGGAACAACATTTTAATGGCCTTCCAAATGCGCTGATGTGCGTCTACATAAAAAGCATCTTCTTTCAGAATGTCAATCACTTCATTGATAGCATTCTGCTCAATCATTACTGCGCCCAACACCGCCTCTTCCAGTTCCTTCGCCTGTGGGGGCAGTTTCCCAAAATCGAGGGGATTGGCATCCGATTGATTTTTCCGCAGTAAAGTCTTTTTGATGGTTTCAATTGGTTCGGCCATGGTGCATTCCTCCTTCTTAATTTTCGTTTACCCCTCCGGCAATGAAGTTATTCTTTCCCGCCAAAATAAGGGAGGGCGAAAATCACTTTTTGAGAAAAGTTTCCTAAAGAATGGTGCACTTTTTTTTGCGAACTGTTCCACTCACGTTTCACGGCAGGTTATCCACAAAATCAAGAACCGATTACGGCTATTTAAATGCATCCAGGCCGGTTACATCGTGGCCGGTAATCAGCAGGTGTATATCGTGTGTTCCTTCGTAAGTAATCACGGTCTCCAGGTTCATCAGGTGTCGCATCACCGGATATTCTCCAGTAATACCCATACCACCCAGCATCTGCCGGGCTTCGCGGGCTACAACTAAGGCTATCTCACAGCTGTTGCGCTTGGCCATACTAATCTGCCCGGGGGTAGCTTTACCTTCATTTTTCAATACCCCTAAGCGCCATACCAGCAACTGTGCTTTGGTGATCTCGGTGATCATTTCGGCCAGTTTCTTCTGCTGCAATTGAAACTGCCCAATGGGTTTGCCAAATTGAATCCGC
>CAYQRR010000433.1:0-2249 GCA_964419635.1 uncultured Chitinophaga sp.
ATGGCTACAGGTGGTTTATCTACGGGGAGGATGGCGTCTTTGGGGCGCTGCTCCAGAGGTATATCATATTTCAGGTAGTTCCAGCCGGCAAATCCGTCCACTACCAATATATGTGTGATTCGCCTGGCCAGGTCGGGGTGTTCATCCTCGCGGCCGGTGCTCACGCATAAGCGGGGGTAAATGAAATATTCTACCCAGTCGGTATCGTAAATAAAATTCCATTTGCCATATTCGGCCAGGGTATCGGCCGGGGGCAGCAGAATGACCGCGTCTTTGGGCGTGTTAGCCTCAATCATCTTCATATACGGATACACGCCTACCTTCATGCCCAGCTTGGCATCGCGCATTGATTGGGCGGTGGAGTCGGCACCGCGCAGGTGTAATTGTTCTTTCAAGTCTTCAATGCTCTTTAAACTTCCCAGTGCCATGTCGTGAATGGCCCAGTGATAGCCACGGGTGGTGCGGGTGAGGAAGGAAGTATCGCTTTGAATTTCGTTGATTTCGCGGTAGAGTTCTTCCATGCGCTGCTGGCTGCCACCGGTTTGGCGCAGTTGCTGAAACTCCTGATACATGTCCTGCAGTTGGCTTTGCTTTTCGTTTTTCTTGTCGATAAGAAACAGCACAAAAGCAATGGCTATGACCACTACGGCATTTCGGCCCAGATATTCGGGCAGGCTGACCCCGGTGGACGATGGTTTTTTTGCTGAAACGGTTTTTTGCTGCTTGGCCATGATTAATTGACAAATCTAAATTTTAAGAGCACCCAAAGGGCAATAATGCCATCGCGCCAGTTCATTTTTTTTCCTTCATCAAAGCTCCGCGGATAATAGTTCATGGGGAGCTCCTTAATCTTGTAGCCCATTTTGGAGACCTTGGCGGTTACCTCGGGGCAAAATTCAAAACGGTTATACTCTAAAGGAATCTTCTTGAGTATGTCGGCTTTAAACACTTTGTAGCAGGTGGCCTCGTCTGTAATGTTTTGTCCATAGAGGATGTTGACGACCACACTTAAAAAGCGGGCTCCGAATTTGTAGGCAAAATACAGGCTCTTCTCGGTCCGGTTGAGGTAGCGCGAGCCGTAGACGACACTGGCTTCGCCTTTTTTGATGGGTTCGGTGAGGTGAATAAAATCGTTGGGGTCGGTTTCCAGGTCGCCATCTTGAATGGAAATAATTTCACCGGTGCAGTGCGGAATGCCGGTTTTAATGGCTCCGGCTTTGCCTTTGTTCTGTTCGTGATAGAAAACCCGAATATCGGGCTTGTTTTCAAACTCTGCTTTTAAAATATCGCGGGTGCCATCGGTGGAGGCATCGTCTACAATGATCAATTCTTTTTCGATGGGCACGGCCATCACCTTCGCTATAATTTGGCGAATGGTTTTGTGTTCGTTGAACACCGGCATTATAATGGAAAGTTTCACCTGTATAATTTCTAAAACTGAAAGGCGACAAACCTACATGAAATTTTGAGGGATGGAAATGCAGGCACCCCCCACTGTATGGCTTTAATTGCTTTCTTTGGTAGTAAGTTTTCATTTTTAAAATCTTTGTTGTGAAGCCATTCTCCCTTCGTCCTGTTTTATTTTACTGCGTTACGGTTTTTGTATTGATGCATTTTACCACTGCATTGCGGGGGCAAGCAGAAGTGCAAAATCCCAATAACTCCGCAGCCGGTTTGTTTTGGAAAATTGCCGGCAATACGGGAACCAACATCTCCAATCATTTTATTGGCACTACCGATGCCGTGGACCTGGCCGTTCGCACCAATAATGTGGAGCGAATGCGCGTGCTATCCGGGGGCAATGTGGGTATAGGCACCGTGCTACCCGCTGTGCGGATGGATGTGAATGGTGATGTTGCCCTGCGCGAAGGAACAGCCGTTGCCCTTGGTAATGGTGCCAATGGGACCATCGCCCCGGGGGCCACGTCTCATCTACGCATCACCGGACCTACGGGGGCTTTCTCGATAGCCGGACTGACGGGCGGAGTTAATGGCAAACTGATTACCCTTATAAATACTACTTCACAGACTTTGAGCCTGCTTCCTAATTCTGCGCTCCTACCTGCTAACGGTATTTTTACCAACAGCGGCACCACTCTGGCCCTGGCAGGCATATACGGAAGTGCTACCTTACTGTACAATTCTACTTTGAGCCGATGGATGGTGGTGTCCACTACCGGTGAAATAGAGGCCAACGAATGGCATATTACGGGGAATACTGCTATAAATGACCCCGCAGCCCCTGCTAC
>CAYQRR010000434.1:0-2245 GCA_964419635.1 uncultured Chitinophaga sp.
GAAATGCAATCACATCGCCCTCTCTTACTTCGCTCATTTTTCGGTCCCAACCAAAAGTGTCGGTTTCACAGATGTAGCCCACTACAGTATAAATGCGTGGTTTGCCACTCGGATTACTCACATTGACCATGTGATGGTACGAGTTATAAAACATTGGACGAATCAGGTGATTAAGTCCTGAATCTACTCCTACAAATACGGTGGCTGTGGTTTGCTTAATTACGTTGACTTTTGCCAGAAAAGTGCCACTCTGGCTCACCAGAAATTTTCCTGGTTCAAACCATAATTCCAGATCCCTTCCATAGCTTTTACAAAAATCTTTAAAGCTATACGTCAGCTTTTCTCCCACTTCCTGTATGTTGGTATAATAGTCATCCGGCTTATAAGGCACTTTAAATCCGCTACCAAAGTCGATGAATTCCAAATCAGGGAAATGATCGGTTACTTCAAAAAGAATTTCTGCGGCCCGCAGAAATACATCTACGTCCAGAATATCGCTGCCGGTGTGCATGTGCAGGCCGTTGACACGAATGTTTTCACTTTTAATCACACGTTCCAAATGGCGCATTTGATAAATAGAGATACCAAACTTAGAATCAATATGTCCGGTAGAGATATTGATATTGCCTCCTGCCATCACATGCGGATTGATACGAACGCAGACCGGAACCGAGTTACCATACTTGTGCCCGAATTGTTCCAGAATGGAGATATTGTCAATGTTTATCTGAACCCCTTCTTTTACTGCCAAATCAATTTCCTCCATGCTCACGCAGTTGGGCGTGTAAATAATATCCTTTGGTGCAAATCCAGCCTGAAGGCCCACCCATACCTCTTGTATGGAAACCGTATCGAGTCCTGCTCCAATGTTCTTGAAGAACCTCAATACATTGATATTGTTCAATGCTTTGCAGGCAAATTTTATTCGTGTATTGGCACCGCTGAAAGCCGTTTTCAGCTCCTGATATTTCATTTCCATCACCCCCGTATCATATACATATAATGGGGTATCATACTTTTCACAAAGTTGACTGATTGGAACACCACCAATGTGGTAATTCTCGTTCTCAAATTGTAGCATGGCTTATTTTTTAAGAGCGGTGAATATAATAGCAACAAAGTAAGCGGCATGCACCTTTAGATACAAAAACGGATGCTGATTTTAAATTCATACCGGTGTAACTAATACTCCCCGGGATACGTAAACTGTTCTGTTTTATGAAGGAAAGGAACCCGAAATTATGAAGGCCATTTATAGTAGTTTTATATTTCTGATTGCATTTACCGCAGTAAATGCACAATCGTTGCTTCCATACGATTCTGCCACGGCCAAGATTACCTATCGGTATTCTATCAAACGCGATAAGCGTTTGGCAGATGAGGCTACCTATAAAATTGTTCAGGATTGGTTTGAGCAGAACAGTTGCGAGTTTAAGCGTTGTAATCTGAATCAATACAGTTGCGTATCACAGAATGTAAATGCCAAAAACCTGGCCGAGGTAGAGAAAGTATTTTCCAATGCCTCGCCCTTGCAATCCATTGATCCGGAGTCTAATCGCATCACCGGAAAAGTAAGTCTGAAATATACCGGAGATGCGCTTGGAATTTTAAAAGTGCTTTATGTGGAGTATTTTATGATTGTAACGATGAATGAAAAAAGTATTGATTGTCAAATCACAGATATTCGCTACAATCATTTTAATCCAAAATCTTTTCTGTTGCAGCGCATCAACAACTGGTCCGACTTTACTTCGCTAGAACCGGTGAATACGTTAGAATATTTAGACCAGAATCAAAAGTGCGGTAGCGACTTTAGTAAATTTGCCTGTTTTCTGAATGAGGACATCGAGAAGCTATATAGCCATTTGGGCAATTATGTAAAAAGTGCGAAAGCTTTATCGCTGAATACAGCCCCATAGTTTTACTGAATATGTATCAGGAAAACTTTTCTTTGTTACATGACTCTTGAAATCTTCATCATTGCTATCGGTGCGCTATTTAGCACCATCATGATTGGTGTTACTTTTTTCATCAATCGCGCTAACCACCCCAAAGCTTTGTGGATGCTTTTTTTTACCGAAATGTGGGAGCGATTCTCCTTTTATGGTATGCGGGCGTTGCTCATGTTGTACATGACTCAGGTATTGTTTTTTTCAGACAAAGACGCAAATCAGCAGTATGGAGCGTACAATGCTTTGGTATACACAATGCCGCTTATTGGCGGGTGGATTGCCGACAAACTGCT
>CAYQRR010000435.1:0-841 GCA_964419635.1 uncultured Chitinophaga sp.
CATTTTCCCCTTTCTTCTTAGCCAAAACTGAATCAGCCTGGAATTAAATAGCGCGGTTAGGTATTTAAGGTTAATACGGTCGCTCTGTATAACGAAGAAAGTCTGTGAAACATAGCAATCAAAGTCGGAATAGGTGAAAATCGGTTCTTTGGGGCATTTACGCAAGGCAATAATTTTTGGGCCTTCAAAAAAGTGCTGTTCTCTTGCCCTGTGAAGCCCATAAGGCCAGTAATCTGATGTTATAACATCCCTAAAAGTGTCAAGGTGTTTTTTGATGTTCGGATAGCCGTCTATTGGAACTTTGCCAGTTACTTTGTCCGGTTGGTTAATATCCGACTTTGTGTAAAGTAACCAGAAGGTATTTTTCTTACTACCGTTATACTTTTGCAACTGCTCCGTTGTAAAATATGGCTTAATTATCTTCTTTTCTTCAGCGGTAAAAGGAATACTCTGATACTCGCTTTGTGATAAAACGAAGATTCCGTCCCCCACTTTTACTTTGCCACTTAAAGTATCAGCCGATGCTTTATTAACGAAATCTTGCGGTGCTACTATGCCTTGTCCAACCTCTGACTTTAGTCCTTTTTTTCTATCCTGTTTTTCACGAAGGTTAAAGTTTTGCTTTGCCTTTATTTTATCAAGCAAGGCCGAATTTTCATCGTTTGTGAAAAGTAGAGATTTATCCTTAAGGTTCTTCTTAGTAATAACCGGATTAAGTAGCACTGCATTATCCGAGGGTACTTTGGCGAGGAGGTTTAGTACAGCTTCTTTAGTAGGTTTATCTCCCACCACGCAACGATAGTCAAACTCATAGTTATCAGTAACGCTATCATTTTTAAAC
>CAYQRR010000435.1:851-2227 GCA_964419635.1 uncultured Chitinophaga sp.
CATTGTTTGGATAGAGGCGCTGTCGAAAATCATGTATGCCCCAAAATCCGTAAGGTTTTCGATTTTTGAGTTAGCAAGAACAATGTTCCGGAAATTAGATGCCCCGGCGTTAGTAACCCAATTATTTGTTGCAATGAAACATAGGTAGGAATCGGGTTTTAGCAATTTCAAACCTAAGTCGCCGAACAGATACCACAGATCCATTTTGCCTTGATAGCAATCCTTATCCCGCAAGCCGTCAAACACCTCTCTCTTTTCGTACTCCTTAATGTAGGGTGGATTGCCGATAATAATGTCAAAGCCCTCAAAAATGCCTTCTTTATCCAGCACTTCCGGAAATTCAAAGCGCCACTCCAACGCATTCTTGTAAAGTGACTGCATCTTATTTTCATAGGCGGTTCTAAGATTGTTTGCTTCTTCGGCAAGTTGATTGAGTTGCTCTGCCCAAACTTTTCTTTCTTCCTCACCGGTGAAAGTTATTTCACTTTGCTTTTTTAGAAGTTCAGCCTCTTTTTTCTTTAGCTGTAAATAATCTTTGTCCCTATTAAAAATGAACTTTTGCAACTCATTCCGAATATAGCCAATCTGCCGCCGGTAATCGTCCTTGCTCCTTTTATCTGGTGCATTTTTATATCCGTCAACCTGAATTTTGTATCGCTCAATTAGCTGTTTAACGACGGGCCGGTCTTTCGGTAAAAGATTGTTTTTATCGTTAATTGCAAAACGGTTCATCAGGGAATTGCCGCACTTAATATTGATGTCAATATTGGGTAAGGTTTCAAGCTGTTGATACTTGCTTTCGCTGGTATAATAGGAGTTCTTCAACAGTTCTATCCATAAACGCAAACGACAAATCAATACGGACTTCGGGTTAATATCCACGCCGAACAAACAGTTCTCTATGATTTTTTGCTTTTCATGGAAAAGTGCCTCCTGCAATTGCTGTAATTCGGGAATAGGGTTATTGTTTTGGTTGAGGGTATAGTTGAACAGCTTTTCCGATTCGGTATCTGTTATAATTAACTCATCATTATCAAGTTTTATCTCCCAACCCTGCACCCGGCTTTCATCCCTGTAACTAAGAATCCCTAACCGGCTTTTTAAAGCAATGAACTCATTTAGCGCCGAAACAAGAAAGTGGCCGGAACCCACCGAAGGGTCACAAATTTTCACTGAATCCACTATGGCATTGGCCTTTTTTCGCTCCTTTTTATCCGTGTAATTTATCTTATCGCGTAAATCCTCAATGGTTTCACATTCCCACTTATTTTCTTCATTGAATCTTTTAAGCACTGCCTTTTCCATTACCTCCTTGCACATGTACATGGTAATGAAACTGGGAGTAAAAAAGGAGCCATCCTTATAGCCGTTTATTT
>CAYQRR010000436.1:0-2224 GCA_964419635.1 uncultured Chitinophaga sp.
TCACTAAAACATTTAGGCAAAAAAGATGATGAATTATATAGTTCATACATCAAAGCAGCCAGCAATGGATTGTTGAAAGTGTTTTCCAAAATGGGCATTTCCACTTATCAGTCTTATCATGGAGCACAGATTTTTGAAATTGTAGGATTGAGTAAGGATGTAGTGGATAAGTGTTTCTCCGGCAGTATTTCACGTCTGGGTGGAATTGGGTTTAATGAAATAGCAAAAGAAATTATTCAGCGGCATAAATATGCATATCCCGAAAGTGAGAATGCAAAACGTAAGCTCGAAGTTGGCGGACAGTATCAATGGAAACGACGCGGTGAATTACATTTATTCAATCCTGATACCATTTATTTATTACAGCAAGCATCGAGAAAGAATGATGTAAACCTCTATAATCAGTATGCCGAGAAAATAAATAATCAAGATAAAGGAGCAATTACCTTGCGTAGCTTGCTTGATTTCGATTGGGAAAAATGTAAACCTGTTCCGATTGAAGAAGTAGAACCGATAGAAAACATATTGAAGCGTTTCGCCACTGGTGCCATGTCTTTTGGTTCTATTTCTTATGAAGCACATAAAACACTGGCCATAGCCATGAACAGGATAGGAGCAAAATCCAATTCGGGCGAGGGTGGTGAAGATGCTATGCGCTACGAAAAACATGTGAATGGTGATTGGGAACGTTCTGCCATCAAGCAAGTGGCATCAGGCAGATTTGGTGTTACGTCCTATTATCTGGCTAATGCAGATGAGTTGCAAATAAAAATGGCTCAAGGGGCTAAACCAGGTGAAGGCGGACAGTTGCCGGGGCATAAAGTAGATGAATGGATTGGCAGAGTGCGACATTCTACGCCGGGTGTAGGTTTAATTTCTCCACCGCCACACCACGATATTTATTCTATTGAAGATTTATCGCAATTGATTTTTGATTTGAAAAATGCCAACCCCAATGCTCGAATCAGTGTAAAATTAGTAGCCGAAGCAGGAGTAGGAACTGTGGCAGCAGGTGTGGCCAAAGCGAAAGCAGATGTTATACTTATTTCGGGATATGATGGTGGTACAGGTGCATCACCCATTTCTTCAATCAAACACGCAGGCTTGCCATGGGAACTGGGGCTTTCTGAAGCTCATCAGACTTTAGTGAAAAATAATTTGCGCAGCCGTGTAGTACTACAAACAGACGGACAATTACGCACTGGAAAAGACATTGCCATTGCTACTTTATTAGGAGCAGAAGAATGGGGTATTGCTACCGCCAGTTTAGTGGTGATGGGTTGTATTATGATGCGCAAATGCCATTTGAATACATGTCCGGTGGGCATAGCCACACAAAACACATTATTGCGTGGTCGTTTTACCGGAGATCCGCAACATGTCATCAATTTCTTTACGTTTGTTGCACAAGATTTAAGAACATGGATGGCGAAACTCGGTTTCAGAACGGTGAATGAAATGGTTGGGCAGCAAAATTTATTGAAAACAAGAGATAATATCACCCATTGGAAATATAAACATCTCGATTTAAGTCCGGTAATTAATCAGCCGGCTGTAGGTAATGAAGTCGGATTACATAAACTTATGGAACAAGCCCATCCTAAACATGATCAGATTTTGGATTTGAAATTGATAAAAGCCGCCGAAAAGAGCTTAGAGGATATGTTACCTACAACTGCAACTTTTCCGATTATCAATACAGACAGAACAGTAGGAGCGATGTTGAGTTATGAAATTTCCAGTAAATACAAAGGTGATGGATTGCCGGAAGATACAATACATATCAAATTTACCGGAAGTGCCGGACAAAGTTTCGGTGCATTTGCTGCTCCCGGAATAAAATTCGAGCTGGAAGGCGAAGCCAACGACTATTTCGGAAAGGGCTTAAGCGGTGGAAAATTAATTATTTATCCTTCTTCAAAAGCTACTTTTAAAGCCAGTGAAAATATTATCATTGGCAATGTGGCATTTTATGGTGCAACGAGTGGTTCGGCGTATATCCGTGGCATGGCTGGTGAGCGTTTTTGTGTGCGCAATTCAGGAGCTACTGCCATAGTAGAAGGTATAGGCGATCATGGTTGCGAATATATGACCGGAGGATTGGCAATCATTTTGGGCAATACAGGCAGAAACTTTGCAGCCGGTATGAGCGGCGGTATGGCTTATGTTTATGATATCGAAAAAACATTTGCAAAAAATGTGAACATGGAAATGGTGGAACTCG
>CAYQRR010000437.1:0-2206 GCA_964419635.1 uncultured Chitinophaga sp.
GTTTGTTTGTGGTGTGGGAGGGAATTGAACCCAACCAGCTTATACTATGTGATTTTCAGTTTTTCAAGCTTCAAAAACCCATTGTGAAGCAGTTGTGAAACACGTTTTGACTGGTGCCGATGCAACTTGAACCTCCGGCACCATCGCTTCAAATGCAAGATAGAAATAATTAAGAAGTTGCCAAATATTGTTCATTGAGCAATAACATGCACCCATCATTCTTTAGCTTAGGAATGTAAATGAACCCTTGGAGTTGCGTTGCTTTTTTCCGCTCTGGGATAAGGTTGTTCCAAGACCAGTTAAACTAAAGTATCCAGTAAATCCGGCTACAATAGGTGAGCACTTGCGGAAGCGCAGGATGGATTTGGGCCTTTACCAAAAGGACGTTGCGGCTCGAATTAAAGTGTCTGAGGATTGCATTACCTTCTGGGAAAACAATAGATGTCAACCGCAAGTAAAACACGTACCCAAAATCATTGCTTTCCTAGGCTACAGTCCGTATTTAGACCTGAAGTGGGATAGTTTTGCTGACAAGGTTAGGGCCTGCCGGTGGCTCCTTGGGTTCAGTTTTCGAAAAATGGCAATCCTCTTAACGGTGGACCCAACGACCATTGCAGATTGGGAAAACGGAAAAAGTAAACCTAGAGAACCAAGGCATAGTGAGGTTACGGCTCTTTTAGAACTTCATATGCCGCGGATTAAGACATCAGACGAAGCGGACTTAGGCTCTGCGGAAGCGCAACCTCGGAAGGAATAGTCTGATATGGCTGGAATGGCCGGAGGAGGTAACCCCTCCTCTTTTTTCATTCCTCCATACATGCCTAGCAAAACTTTAATAGACAGTTTCTTCAGTAATGAACCAGATGCGCAAATTAACCCGGAAGCAAATGCTATTCGGCAGTTCCTTAAGCAGCACACCAAACCTCCCGTTTATGAAGCACCGCAAAGCACGCTCAGCGATGCACAAAAACCCAGGAGATTCATTACTTTGGAGTGCCTATTTCAAGAAATCGGAGAGTACCTTTTCAATCTCGGTAGGCTGATCGGCCCAAAGAATGTGGGCAGCATTATTGATGAACCTAATTCGGGCATTGGGGAGAACCTTCTTGATTTCAACCGGGAGTAGATTACCTAAGGCATCCTGGCAGCCTTGAACAATCAATACTGGCCGATGGAAATGCATTAATCTTTTTGAAATATCAAAACCCACTTTCGTTAGATTATCCCAAACGAGTGAAGCTGTTTGCATACGCCAGGTGGTAGTGTCGATGTTATCCATTAAAGAGTTTGCTAAAGAATCATTATAGATAAGCGCCGGTAGGGTGTTGTAAATTATGTTCATGGAGGCTAGGCCCTGACCGGACACGGGCTTCGCCATCCAGAATTTGATTTGCTGAAGGTTTTCTAAGCTTAACCGTGAGTTGAGAGAAGCAGGGTACTCCTCAAGAAAATCAAGGTTCATTCCTCCGGGAGCGAGCAGAATCATCTTTGAAATTGTCTCTGGGTGGGTGGTGCAATAGTTCATTGCCAGCATCGCCCCTAAGGAGTGCCCCACAACTATCCAGGATTTTATTTTGAAGTAGTTGCGAACAGCTTCAATATCAGCGGTCATTTGATTCCATGTAATAGAATTTGTATCGAGAGAACAGAGTCTTGACTCGCCGGTTCCTCGTTGGTCGAATATAATTACCTGAAAATTGTTGCGGCTTAGCATTTCAGCTAATGGGATAATATGGTCGGACGACCAACCTGGGCCGCCATTTACTAGCACTATAGGCTCTCCGCTGCCAATAGTCCGGCAGAAAATACTACCTCCCGTTATCGGGATACTGTATTGATGGTAAACAACGACTCCGGTATTGATTTTATTAAGAGAGTTGGTGTACCGGTAGACCGAGGAAAGCGTTGCCGATTTTTCATCGGCTAGCCAAATTTCCTTTGTGAATGACCCGCTGGAATCAAAAAGATATTTCCATTGCAGTGATACATTTACAGGCAATCCCCATTGTGCATAGTTAGCCGGGGAATAAAATGTAATGGAATGACGGCTACTGTCATCCCAAGCACCATTTAAGAGGATTGAGCTTTTTGAGATGTTATCCACTTGCAACAACTCGAAGCGATGATATGCATCGCAATATGTAATATAAGCCGAACCTGCGACATTCTTTCCGTTTAGCACAAACTCAAAATCCTCGCGGATATA
>CAYQRR010000438.1:0-2197 GCA_964419635.1 uncultured Chitinophaga sp.
ATCTCAATTTGATAAAATGGCGATGAGCATAAAAATCAATGGAGTGGTTGTGGTTGCCATCGGCCGGAATGTTGTGGTTGTGCCCCATGCAGCCATCACTAAGCCGGCCCATAAAATTACCCACTGTGTGCCTTCCGTCCCAACCGGTTCCGCATTGGGTGGGATTATCGTCCATGTTGAGGTCGCGCACATCACTACTTAGGTTGTCGTCATATGGAATATAAATGCTGGCCGAAAAGGGGTTGGCTCCGCTGGTGGTGCCTGTATGGTTGTGGTTGCCATTGGTTGAGCCGGTTCGGGTAGCAAATTCGGAGTTCGGGTTGCCGGTGGTTCCGGGGTTTCCACCCCACCAAAAAACGTTATCGCTCAGAGTATTTCCATTCCCGTCACCGTTTCCGGTAGTGGTAGTATAATCGCGACTATCATCATTACTCCACCAGCCACCCCAGTCGTGCGTATGTGCGCCATCACTTGAGGTAATTAAAAGCCCGCTGCCATTGGCGGTGCCGCTTACCGAGTGCGTATGGTCATCAATAGCTCCGGCTTGCAAAGTTCCGGTGAGCGCACCACCGGCCGCTACGTTAGATGCACCGCCACGGGCTCTTATAAATTCTCCGTTTGCAATGTCTGTAGCTACCCATTGCGTGCATGGATACAGGTTGTTAGGGTCTGCGGCATTAAACCATTGAATGTAGGTAGCACCAATAGGAGGGGTGTTAATGTTTTGCCAGCAGACTCCTGTAAACACTTCCATCACACTCAGTGTGGTATTATAACGTAATGCACCCACCGGAGCTCCTGCCGGTTGTTGTGCGGTGGTTCCAGCGGGCACACCGATGGCGTCAGTGCTATTGATTTCCAATGAGATGGCAGCTGTAGTGGTATTCAAGCCCACATTACTTCCATTTTGAAACAAAACGGAGTTACAGAGGTCGGTAGGGGAGGTAAACATGGAAATGTTCCCCGAATTGGCTGCGGGACAAGGTGTAACGCTGGTTACTTGGCATAGCGAGTTCCATTGCCCATTGTAATAATAGTAGCAGCCATCCGTTAGGTCAAAAACCAGCAGTCCGGCTGCCGGATTAGCAATTGACAGCCGCTGTGCTTGGGTCATTCTTGGCGCTAAAAAGCCTTGATTACTAGAACTTAAATCCAAAATGGAAGAAGCATCCGGGGCGGCAGTTCCAATCCCCACGTTGTTTTGTGCGATAATATTTAGCGTAAAAAGACCCGAAAAAAGAAGCGTCCAGGTAGATCTCATTTTTGTGGTTTTAAGAGGGAACGAATGTAGTTTTTATATTAAATCAACCGTTGATGTTCAAAGGCGGTGGATATTTGACACAGAAATTATGGGACACACATTTGCAAATTTGAGTTGTAAGGCTACATTTGCACTCCTTTTTAAAAAATAACAAGGTAATAAACAACACTTCATGGGTCAGAAAACGAGTCCTATTGCAAATCGTCTTGGCATCGTAAGAGGCTGGGAAAGTAACTGGTACGGTGGTAAAGATGCTGCTGCTAAATTGGTAGAAGATGAAAAAATCCGCCAGTATTTGAAAGCACGTATTAATAAAGGCGGCATTTCGCGCGTTGTTATAGAAAGAACAATGAAGCGCGTTACTGTCAATATTCACACCAGCCGTCCGGGAATCATTATAGGAAGAGGTGGCACTGAAGTAGATAGAATTAAAGAAGAGTTGAAGAAACTGACCGGAAAAGAAGTTCAAATCAATATCGTTGAAATTCGCAGACCGGAGTTGGAAGCCGCCATTGTGGGCGAAACAGTGGCAAAGCAGTTGGAAGCGCGTATTAACTACCGCAGAGCTATTAAAATGGCTATCGCCTCTGCAATGCGCATGGGTGCAGAAGGTATCAAGATCAGAATTGGTGGACGTATCGGAGGTGCCGATATCGCCAGAACAGAAGAATATAAGCAAGGCAGAACTCCTCTTCACACTTGGAGAGCAGATATCGACTATGCTATCTCTGAAGCATTGACTGTATACGGCAAAATAGGTATTAAAGTATGGGTATGCCGCGGAGAAGTGTATGGTAAAAAAGATTTGACCGGTGCGTTTGCTGGCGAAGAAAAACAAGAAAAACGCAGACCAAAAGGGCCGGGTCGAATAGGCGGAGGTCGCAAAGACAACTAATTTCAGCATAACCATTAAAGATTAATTCTCAGTAATATGTT
>CAYQRR010000439.1:0-2196 GCA_964419635.1 uncultured Chitinophaga sp.
TTTGGCCAAATGGATATGTGCTTAAAACGTTTCTTAAGAAAATTGTCTCACGGGATATTTTTTTTGTTTTTTGCCTTGTCCTGCGGAACTAGTCAGAAGCAAGACTCCAAAGGCAATCAATACGTAAAGAGCCGCGAGGGCGTAGATTTGTACAGCGATTATTCTCCGAATCGTAAGGTAGTCACGAAGATTCCATATGGGGCATTAGTAACGGTACTCATTGATTCAAATGATAAAGTACAAAATACAGGAAGAAGCGTTAACTATTGGCGAAAAGTAAAGTGGGGTTCCTATGAGGGTTTTGCGCTTGATGTGGCTTTTACTGCTGAACTTTCTGACAAGTGCATTCCAGTTAATCCTGGTAACTTGAAGGCGACCTTTGTGGCTGGCTGCATCGGTGGTGATTGCTATGATCCTGCAAGAACTTATTTTCCTGAAGGTTGTCCCGATGGTACCGCTTTCCTTAAAAACGGTACGGCTCATTTATGGCGAAATTGCCATAGCATAGGCGAAGGTACTTGGCGCATTGAAGGTAACATTGTAATAGGGGAACGAGAAACAGCAATAGAGAAAGAGATGGAAGCTTCAATGTGTGTGATGGCTTGTACCGGCATGGACGATGGACCTCTTGAGGAAGCTTGCAAAAAGCGTTGCGAACAAGATGCCACAATCATGATTGAACGGACAAAGTTTTACGCGACTTCTGCTGAGAATTTTCGGGCTGAAATAATTTACTATCCTAAAGGCGAGCCGATCCCAAAGAATATAAGAACAAGACGTGTCGAGAAGTTGGGATGTTTACTAAAAGCCGTGCCCTAGCCAAAAACGTCACACAACAAATTTTACAAGCTGCGCCCGGGTTCGCTTCGCTGCCACCCGGTGCTCGGCCCTACGCGCCTAAGATGTCCTCGTCGCACAAACGGGACGTTTGTTTGGTGCTCCTCGGCCAGGCGCTCCGGGCACATTTTGCCTTGCAGCGAAGACGCTACAAGGCAAAACGTCTTGTAAAATCCGCGTTCTATGACATTGTCGCGCATTCACATCCGCCCGCATCCTTGCGGGCGCACATTTTATATCGGGGCATTCAGGCCAACTCCTCGGCACGGCAAAAACTCTTATCAATACTTAATTTTATATACGTCTAAATCCAATGCTCTAATCTTGGTCAGACGTGTTCAATTCGATCTGTGTTCTTAAATTAAAAGTATTGAGGTAGATAAATGGGTGTTTTTTTAGCAGGTAAAAGAACCGGTTATTACTGGGAATCGTTACAAAAAGCGATAGAAATCATTGAACGGGTTTCTCTGGATATTAACGCTGAAGACGAAAGGAAATTTGAAGATAGGCTTTCCGGAGCCTTGCAGCCAAATTTCAAAGACTTTATTGATCAACGCAATATTAAGCAAGTAATGACTCGCATTACAGCGTTTAATCATGACCACCGCCCTGATATGAGCATTGCAGATGATGGTGTCGCCATCGAAGTAAAAGTTCTAAGAAGTGGCCAAAGCGTACGGGAAGCATTGGGTCAAGCGCTCATTTACAGGCTCGGCTACCGTTTTGTTATAATTGTCTGGGTAGATGCCACTAAGACCAAAGAATACAAGACTGCTGTTATGAAAAAAGATAGCCCTGAATCTGGCCTTATTCAGGAGCTACAGGAATCAAATATATTTTGCATAATTAAATAGAGAGTAGAGAAACAAAAGGAGAAAACATGAAGAAAGTATTTTTTTTAGCTTTGGTCGTTACTTTGACCGGCCTAAATGCCAAAGAAGGTGATCCGGGTGGCTGGGGCAAAGCGAAATGGGGTTTTACTGAGGCACAAATCCAGAAGGCATATGGTGGTACTTTACCGACAGAAACTGATATCGGCGCGTTCAAATATAGCGTCCGTTTCTCCTACGACGATAATGGCAAACTGCAAGAAGTGATGCTGGTCCCCACTGAGAAAGACGGCCTATCTGTTTACTACTCAGATGTCGTAGCGAAACTAAAGGCTAAGTATGGTGCGCCCCAAACTGAAGAATCTGATCTTAAAAAGCTTACCAGCCAAAGAGGCCAGGCGGTTTGGTCTTTCAAAAAGACAAAGATTTTGGTCAATTTCGTTCAAAATATATTTGGCGATGTTGAAACGAAATTCATGTATATTCGTTATCAGAAACCGGGCATGGTCGAGAAAGGCTCGGAGAACCT
>CAYQRR010000440.1:0-2193 GCA_964419635.1 uncultured Chitinophaga sp.
GTCATTGATAAAATCGTAGAACCCAAAAGGAGCAAGTTCTCTGAACTCCGGACGTGAAACCGTGCGATAATAGCTGGCTCGAATATTTACTTTTTCTGCGGGTGAATAAACAATATTCAGCGAAGGCAAAAGATCGACTACGGTCGTATCGATGTTTACCTCTTCGTCGGTCGATGCCATACGTGAGTGAAATTGCTGCTTATAGCTTTCTACACGCACACCATAAATAAAACGCAATTGATCGGACCATACTTTACTGTCAGCCATCACATATCCTGCATGCAATGTAGAAGATGCGGTATAGCTATCACTGCTCTTTGATCCGTCTTCCAACTTGAATCCTCCGTTGTAAGGACCTTTGATTGGCAGTAATCCGAAATTCTGTGCCTGAAACATTTGCTCCTCCGGCAATGAAAGTAATGAATCAGAAATTTTGATTTGACTGCCTTTAGTGTAAGCTGAATATCCTAATAGGCGTGCATTAAACTCGCGGTCTCTCAGTTGATGAAATCCACCTACTTTTAGTTCGTGTTTTGTATTTCCGATTTTGAGCGACTTGGAAACATCATATCTGCCGCTATATATGCGCTCTTTCGTGTTAGAAAAAAACATGGTGCCGGAAGTCTGTGCCGTCACTCCATTATTTTGGATCACCGCATAATACTTCTTGCTTTCATCATCCTCCGTTACGCCTTGTTTGCGCGAAACCTGACGGCGCATGTTGGGTATATCACGTGCGATATCACTTAATCCGCCTGTCCATTTTATTTTGATGCCCGACTTTGGCAAAACATGATCACCGGTCAACTGTCCGGAATACAATTTATTTTGAGTAAACCATCTCACATTTGCCTTCTCCCATTGGAGGATTGCAAGATCCCGGGCTCCCTGACGTTCGGTCACTTTATCATCTGAATTAACACTCAACAAATTTTTGAATCCCAGCTGGTTGTTATCATTCAGATTGTACGATAAGTTCCATAGTGCGCTGGTGAGTACGCTGGTGGTATAAATCTTATCTTCCAGGTCAATGCGTTTCATCACATCAATTCCCTGCTCGTAGTCGCGACGATTCACCGTTGCGATCGTATTGCTGGTATTGTAAGTAATACCCAGCACGCTACCGGCCTTACGATGCATTACTTTCCCCACATTTGCCATGGTATATTGCAGTGAAAAAGGCATCTGGGCTTTTTGCGTAAGGAGCGACCAATCGCCGGCTGTGGCTTTGCCCAACTGCGCTTTTTGGTCACGATCCATTGTTTTAAAATCTTCTGTGGATGGTATTTGAGAAGGCATAGCACGTGTGCCATCATCAATTCCGAGAAAATCTGTTTTCCCCCCCTGATACGTTCTGAAATCTTTAAACGTGCTTAAGTTATTATATCCGGTAGACAAAGAAATAGTACGTTGGCTTTTCTCCGGGATGCTTTTTGTATTCACCTGAATTACGCCTCCGGCAAACTCACCGGGCAGATCCGGTGTTGCAGTTTTTACAATAATAAGATTGTCCAGCAGGTTAGAGGGAAAAATGTCAAAGGCGAATGCTTTACGATCGCTTTCAGAGCTGGGTAATGGAGCACCATTCAGGTACGCCGCATTGTAGCGATCATTCATTCCTCTTATAACAGCAAATTTGTTATCCTGTATGCTCGCGCCGCTCACCCGCTTCAACACATCACTGGTAGTCTTATCAGGAGTTTTGCTGATGGCTACAGATGATATAACATCCGAAACACTTACATTATTCTTTTGCAGGAGTAAAACACCACCTTCAGAATGCTGCACCGCTTTAGCGGTTACTTCGACCTCCGCCATGTTGGTTGCTTCTCCGGATTGTATACTGATATTGATTACCTCCGTTTTGCCCGCCGTAACGTTTACATCCTTGATGGTTTGCGAAAGGTAACCGATCAGTGTTACTTTGATGGTATAAACTCCAGGTTCAATTGAAAATGTGTATTTTCCTTCGAGGTCGGTTACTGCTCCTGTGCTGGTGCCATCAACGATTACAGCTGCCCCGATCATTTCTTCTCCGGTCTTGGCATCCGTTACTTTCCCGCTCAGCTGGCCTTTTTGAGCAAAACAAAAACTATTGAGTAAACAAATCAGAAGGGTCGCAATGGAGAATGTTCTCATCTTTATGGGTATATTAGGTCCTTAGTTCATAACAAATTTCCCCCATCAAGATCA
>CAYQRR010000441.1:0-2192 GCA_964419635.1 uncultured Chitinophaga sp.
AGAAAGGAACGGCATAAAAATGCATTATTCGCTGGTATCCTATTTCCACATCCTGCTCGTATCCGGAATAGTCAATAACCTGGGAGGTAAAAGTTCGGTGCAGTTCGCGCCATTTGTCTCTTCGCTCTTCGTGCGTGTGCGCTGGGTTGGCATACATCCAATGTTGAAAAGCATCGCCCAAAGACGTTTTGGCCAACACGCTCAGAATGTAATTCAGGTGATTCTTTTGTGCCCGCTTTGTATCCGCTTCATTTTTATAAAACTCGTCCCAATAAGGCATTGTCATTAACTCCATACCCATGGAGGCTACTTCCGCAATTTCACTAGGGGTATCTTTAAACGAATTCAACGGTTGGTCATTTGCCAAAAAAGTGTGCACTGCGTGCCCTCCTTCGTGAACCATCGTTATTAGGTCATGCTCGGTATTGGCAGCGTTCATGAAGATAAAAGGTACACCAATCTCGGGCATGGTCATATTATAACCTCCGGGACCCTTTCCAATACGGCTATCTAAATCCAAATATTTCATTTCGCGCATAATCTCTATGCGCTCGGCAAAGTAGTCATCCAAATGACGGAAACAGGCTATTGTTTTATCCAGCATATCCTGTGCTGAGGTGCAAGGGACTAAAGGTACTCCCGAAACCGGCTCAGCCTCTGCATCCCACGGTTTCATGACCTCGAGCCCCAGGATCTTTTTCTTCTCTAAAACTATTTCATCTACTACGGGCCCCACCGTCTGTTTGGCAGCGGAATGAAAGTTGTAACAATCCTGAGCGGAATAATCAAAACGCCCCAGCTCGCGAAATCGAAACTCTGTATAATTCTTGAATCCAGCATTGATGGCAATCTGATGTCTGAGTTTTATTAACTCCGTCATTAAATCATCCAGTACGTCTTTATCCTTCGCTCTACGCTCCATCATCAACTTGAACACTACTTCCCGCTCTTCTCGGTTGTTGCTCTTCAACAATGCATGCGCCTGTTGCATGGTGAGAGTATTTCCATTGTAGGAAATAGTCTGAGCACCTATTATCTCATCGTATTTACTCTGTTTAATATTAAGCTCGCTCTGCAACGGAACATTCTCTTCGCGAAAAATTTCAACGTAGTTTTTGGTCTTACGGATGGTGGTAAAAAACAACTCCTGATCCAACTCTTTCAAGTATGGACAGTTTACAAACTTTTTATCTAACTCGAAATTATAAGGAGCCAACCTGGGGAAAATATTCATGTAAGTATGCGCCTGAGCTTCCTTAGCCTGCACGTCCGTGGTGTCTACCGTTGTTCGAACGTAAATCCACCGGGAGTGCTCGCCCACCACTGCCTCCAATTCACTTTGGTCAAGCAGCCATTGTTGAAGATCTTCTAACGAATGGATTGGTCTGTCCAACAAATTTTTGAGGTAAGGTTCTATGGTTTCCCATTTGTCGCAATCGAAATCATCCTTCAAGAATTTCCTTTCGGGGCGCACCGGTAGCGTAAGCGCAGATGTACTCATACAATCATTTATACTGAAAGGTTACGAAGCCTTCCGGGGAGTTGTAATTTTTTTGGCAGCAGGAGCAGGCTTGGTATTAGCCTTTGTGGATTTTTGCACTTTTGGTTTGTGCTCTTTCTTTGGCTTATCGTCCGCGTCCATTTTCGGTTTAGTATCTTCCTCTTTTTCGGCACCTGCAGCAGCCGGTGCAGCAGTAAGCTCTGCAATTAGTCCTTTGCCATCGAGGATTGCGTACCACTTAGCCAGTTTGCGCATATCGCTTACATATACTTTCTCTTTATCATAGGTCGGCAACACTACTTCAAACCATGCTTTCACTTTTGCATCATCTTTTAAATCGGGCAAAGGGTTTTTAGCTTCCTTTTTCTTGATATCGGCTAAAATATCTTTAAGCAGAGCAGGCTCACCGGTAGTGTACATGGTAATGTTTTCCAAGGATGAAAACATATGTGTGCGGCTGGGAACAAACTGAGATTTGTCGTCAGCGATAGATTTAACAATTAAGCCATCGTTTCTTTTGCCAATGGTTTTGTAAAGGCCGGGAAGTCCGGTGATGGATACAATTTCTTCTAAGGTCATGTTAATTGATTTTGAGGGGCGCAATATAGTAAGTGTTTGCAGAGTTGGCTGTGAATAAAACTAAACGGGGCTAAGGCGGTTTTGGGCTAAACAAAGTTTTAGAAGGAACGTT
>CAYQRR010000442.1:0-2175 GCA_964419635.1 uncultured Chitinophaga sp.
ATACACCAGCAACTGCGCGCTGCTGCTGCCCAACAAAGCCTGTGGCACCTGTATGGTAAACAAACCCGCATTGGGGTTGGCGTAGATGTTTAAAAAGCCATCCGGTTCAATGGTTTTGGAAGAACTGCTGCCTGTGATGGCACTTAGCTTACCGATAAAGAAATCTTGCTGGCCCTTAGATACCAGATGAATGTCGCCCAGCACAGCAGAATCAGGGTAGATGTAGCCTACAAGAATGGCATTGGCTGCACTGTCTTGTGTAATTTGTGTAGGCGAAACACCGTGCTGCTTAAAAGCGCCCATACAGTTTCCGTTGGCATCGTAGCGGGCTACAAACATGTCGTATTTGTTATTGAAGGTGGAGGTGAGGGTTACTCCGTTACCAAAATCAGCTATACCTATGAATTGGCCTGAAACATACGCTTTACCAAGATTATCCAAGTAACAACCCCGAAAAAAGATAAGATTTGTACTGCTCAATCGCTTAGACCACTTCAAATTGCCTACAGAATCACACTTTGCCAAAAATGAGTTTAAGCTAGCCCCTGGAGTTTTTGCATACACCTGCCCTTTGATGATAACCGTGCTATCAAAACTGCCACCAAACAGTACGTCACCGAGTGAAGAAACTGAAGCGGTTCCTATACCTGCCCCATACGCGCCTTTTATTACAATTGACCATAATACATTGCCGCTGGAGTTAGTTACATATAAGTTACAGATACCTAGATTGGTTGGGGCATTGCAAATGTTAATGGTATCGTAAACAAAACAACTATCTGAACTGCCTACGCAATATATTTTGTCATTATATAACCCAGCAATATCTATTACTGTATATCCACCCCATGTTTGTTTTACCCATGTTGCTTTAGCAGTAGTATCAAATCGGCATAAAAAAGATTTGCCTTTAAGATTACCGTCCGGATTGGTTACATAAAAGGTATCTATATAGTTGTTTAAGCCTGAGGCAAATCCAGCATTAAACAAATTGCCCTTTGAGTAGAATACATCTCCCAAAGTTTGACCATTAGCACTTCCTGTAGAGTGTTTTTGCGCCCACAAGCATCGTAAATCGCTGTTAAATTTGGCAATGCAGGCATTGCCTCCTCCTCCGCTAACAATCCAGCAGGTATCGAACCAGGCACCCCCCGCTGCAGAACCTGCCATGTAAAGGTTGCCCGATTCATCTTCAGCAAATCTGCCCAATTCTACATCCCCCCCTCCATTTGCGGCACCTTTGCAGATGGTTATTTTTTGCATGTTGCCAGCCTGGTCGTATTTGGCAATGAAAGCACTCGGATTCACGTTGCCTAAAATGGAAGAATCGGGTAAAATTAAGTTGAGGCCCACAAAATCGCCATGAGTAAGAATATTTCCATCCTTGGTTATCATTACTTGGCTGCCGTAATCCATTTTATCACTACCAAAACTTTTGGCCCATAGCCAGCTTTGGGCATTTATGGGTATGCGGGCTATCATAAATAGGATGAATAAGAGATATGTTTTTTTCATAATTTTTGGTTTTAACGGTTAATAATAAGTGGAAGAAATTCTGTTGCATTTGTGCCTTTTACCTGCACCGTGTAGCAGCCGGGCGTAATGTTGCTGATATCAATATCGGTGTGGACATCGGGATTAAGCTGCCCGATCCACACAAGCTCGCCCATCATATCCATAATGCTTACCCGACTGGCTTCGGTATTCTGGAGTAATAAACGAATGTGGTCGTTGGCCGGGTTGGGCAGCAGGGTAATGCCGCTTGGTTTTATGGCATAATTTACTATCATCTGCTTATCCGCATCTTCTTCCTGTGCGGTTTTAAAAGAAGTTTCATCCGTCTTTAAATAGGGTGCGCTGAGCAGGTTGCAATCGGGCTTTACAGTTTCTATATGCAGGTACGTCTCGCTGCCCCATTCGGCCTCAAACCCCGGCTGCACATTCACCTCAACCGATGCTTTAAAATCGCCCTGTCCTCCGTTTTTTACAACCCCGTTTTGCACATTAAGGTGGTGGCGGGCAGCGTAGCTCTGCTGCGCCCCTGCATTGATGGTAAAGTTGACGGCCTGTTTTTCGAAAATAGAAGGCATCCTGTTCAATCTGAAATTATGAAATGGGGGCATGGACTGAGGTGTGCCATTCGGGTCGTTTGACCATTTTGCCACGCTAGCACCA
>CAYQRR010000443.1:0-2162 GCA_964419635.1 uncultured Chitinophaga sp.
CAATACGTTGACCCGTTTGTTGGCACTGATGGACACGGGCATACTTTTCCCGGAGCTACGGTTCCGTTTGGTATGGTGCAGGTTAGCCCCGATACTCGGCTGAGTGGTTGGGATGGCTGCTCGGGTTATCATTACTCTGATAATCGCATTTACGGATTTTCGCACACGCACTTAAGCGGCACAGGCTGCAGCGATTATGGCGATGTGATGTTGATGCCCACAGTAGGCAAAGTGCAATTGAGCAACAAAAAGTATTCATCTGCTTTCAGAAAAGAGAATGAAAAAGCGAGTGCAGGTTACTATTCCGTTTATCTCGATAAGCCAAAAGTAAAAGTGGAGCTAACTTCTACAATCAGAACGGGACTACACCAATACACTTTCCCAAAAACAAATAGTGCCCATGTAATTCTTGACCTCACCCATCGCGATAAAGTAAGAGAAGGCGAAATCCGTATATCGGGCAACAACGAAATTTCCGGTTATCGAGTTAGTGCTGCCTGGGCCGGAAAGCAGATATTGTATTTTGTAATTCAGTTTTCAAAACCCTTTAAGCAATCAGGAATCGCAAAAGCCGGTGTGCTGAATAAACGTGCAAAACACGCCAATGGAAAATGGTTGAAAGCGTTTGTTCAGTTTGAAACAGAAGAAGGCGAGGTAATTCATGCGCGAGTTGGAATTTCGGCAGTAAGCATAGAGGGTGCGCGCAAAAATCTGGAAGCCGAACAACCCACTTATGATTTTGAAAAGGTAAAAGCTGCTGCCGATCAGCTTTGGAATAAAGAACTCGGCAAAATTGAAGTAGAGTCGGAGAACGAGGGCGACAAACGCACTTTTTACACGGCCTTATATCACTGCATGATTGCCCCTAACGTGTATCAGGATGTGGATGGAAAATATCGCGGGCGCGATTTACAAGTGCACGAAACCAAGGACTTTACTTACCACACTGTTTTTAGTTTGTGGGATACTTATCGTGCGTTGCATCCGCTGCTCACCATCATAGACCGCAAGCGGACTTCCGATTTCATCCACACCTTTACAACACAATACCAGCAGGGCGGCTTATTGCCTGTGTGGGAACTTTCTTCCAACGAAACTTTTTGCATGATAGGCTACCATGCCTTGCCGGTGATTACGGATGCTTATCTGAAGGGGATTGAAGGCATCAATGCGCGGCAGGCATTGGAGGCCATGCGCAACAGCGCGGAGTCGGGCGAAAAGAATCTGCGAAGAATGAATGTGTCGCGTACGCTCGTAGTCTTCGCTTCTTTATATCGCTACAAAAAAGGCATGAGCGGCTACTTTAAAAACGGCTACATCAAGCACAGTTTTATGAGTGGCTCGGTGGCTAAAACGCTGGAGTTTGCCTACGATGATTGGTGCCTGGCGCAAATGGCCAAAGCGATGGACAGCATATCGGTTTATGATACTTATATGAAGCGGGCGGCTAACTACAGAAACGTTTACGACCCTTCCACCGGCTTTATGCGTGCCCGCACTAAAAATGGTTTTGTAAAAAGCTTTGACCCATTCAAAGCCAGCCACACCATTTATTGCGAAGCAAACGCCTGGCAATATTCCAGCTATGTGCCTCAGGATATTTCGGGCTTAATCAAGTTAAGCGGAGGAAAGGAACGTTACGGGTTGTTTCTTGATTCACTGTTCAATGCCCCCTCTAAACTAAAAGGAACCTTAGTGCAGGATATTTCCGGTTTAATTGGGCAGTATGCGCACGGCAACGAGCCCAGTCACCATGCCGCTTATTTATACAACTACATTGGTCAGCCATGGAAAGCGCAGGCTATGTCGCGCAGAATTATGGCTGAACTGTACACCCCTAAGCCGGATGGACTTCCCGGTAACGAAGACTGCGGACAAATGAGTGCCTGGTATGTGTTCAGTGCTTTAGGTTTTTATCCGGTTTGCCCCGGCAGCGAGCATTATGCCATGGGCTCTCCGCTTTTCAAAAAAGCAACCATACATTTAGAAAACGGAAAAAGCTTTAGGATTGAAACAGCCAACAACTCCGACAAAGCTGTGTACATCAACAGCGCAAAACTGAACGGAGCCAATTACACTAAAAGTTATTTGCTGTATGATGATGTAAAAAACGGGGGAACACTTCAGTTAGAAATGAGCAGCGAGCCAAATAAAAATTGGGG
>CAYQRR010000444.1:0-2157 GCA_964419635.1 uncultured Chitinophaga sp.
CACTGCAAATGATTCCACATAACCGGTACGTGCACCGGAAGAGGAGGTTCCGGTGGAGCCGCAGGCAATAATGTTGCCGTTGGTGCTCACTTGTACGTCATATACATTATAGTTTTGGGTAGTGGTGTAAATACCTAATTGTGTTAAGTTTTGATCAAACTTTACCACCTGATTTTTAGAGCCAACATAAATATTGCCGCAATCATCAATATCAATACCACTGTTTTCTACAAACGAAGAACCCAACTGTGTGGTAAAGGCACCTCCAGGTATAGCAACAGAGGAAATTAAGGCCCCAGTCGCAAAGTTGCGCTTGTCCAATCGGTTTCCTCTATGCACAAATACAAAACCTCCATAGGTTTTAATGGCCTCCACACCGGTATTATTATAACGCCAGTTCTCACATTTATAGCCCAGTCCATATCCATTGTTTACGTAGAAAATGGCGGCTTGTGAGTTGGAGCAAGCTGAAAAATTTTGGTTAATGTATCCGATAGAGTCATGTGTAAGGAAGTAGTATTTGCCATTGCCACAGGCCGTAATAGACCGTACTTCTTGTGTAGGAAACAAAGCGCCACCTGTTACCCGAACACTGCTGGTAACGTTACCGTTTGCCATATCCACCTGATAAATATAGGGCTGCGGGGGCAATGTATTTCCTGTGCCACCAATAACCAGTTTCGTTTCATCGCAGTTAAACGAGATGCTCCAAAACTCTGTAGAGGCAAAAATACCTCCCGGGCTTCCGTTGTTCCAAACCAGAGTTCCTGCGGTGTTTATCTTTTGAATAGCCGCAACAGAGCCTTGTGTTACATACGAATTACCTGCGTTGTCGGTCGCAAACGTACCGAGCCAAGATGTTGTATCATAGGGCGTGTTGTAAGTCCAAAGCGGGTTACCTGCAGCATCGTATTTCAAAAGTTGAAGATTGCTGGTGCCTCCGATTATGTAAACGTTTCCGGCTCCGTCTTTTTCGCACTCCCACACGCAGTCCCACTGTGTGTTGGGAAAGCCCGGTGTTTTTATCCAAGGGTCTATCACTACTTCACGTGTTTTGTCATAAGCATCCAATTCAAACGAAACTGTTTTACCGGTAGCTACAAACTTGGAAGCTATGGGTGTTTTATCTGAATAAAATGTGGTGGGGGCATGTTCAATAATGTTACCGAAGAGTGTTGGCAATTGAATATTCCCTTTCTCATCCTGATTTACAGATGAAACATCCGAATAAGTCATTTTAATTTTAGAAGCATCCGCTCCGGGGTGTAGTATAAAGTTGTATTCAATCCCTTCTTCAGGGTGGAATACATATTCTACATCGATATTCGGATAGAGGTTTTTATAAACCACTTTTTCAAAAGCACGAGCACCGTCAATACTGGAATTACCCCTTTGATAATTGTAATAGTGCGACACTGGCCGGGTGGCAATTAGCTGCACATGAGGGTTAGCGTTTTCCCATTTCATTTGTACGAAATCAGTGCGCACAGAAACGCGGTGCTCTTCCTCCTCCATTTCCTTATGTGAAATCTTTTTGCCTGCAAGGATCTGTTCTTTCATTTCCCGTTCGCGCTTTTGGCGTTCTTCCTTTCCCGGAAGAATTTTCTCGGTAAGACGAATGGTTAATCCACTTTTGGTAAACAAAAACTGTTCTGCACCATAATCGGTCGCATATAGAACGGTTGAACCAGGCAGATTATTCATGCCGTCAAACTGTGTTTTGTTTTCAATGAAAACCTTTTTGGGTTTTCCCATGGCATTCCAGTTGCCTGTTTGGTGTTGGGCAGAAGTGGAAGTGCTCCATGCGATGATGAATAGCAAAGCCAGAGACAGCTTGCACGCTTTGGGCGATTGATTTTTTTTCATGCGGAATTTATTGTATGAATTCTAAATGTAATCGTCAAACCTGCATTTTTTATGGCTGTATTCCAAATAGCGTACATGACACACTTCGGGGCATAATTTGATTCCTAACCTGACCTCAAATATTATTTTCGCCCGTTCATCACCCAGAAACAGTTAATTATGGAACTTCCTGCAAAATACGACCCCTCTCAAATTGAAGATAAATGGTATGCTTATTGGCTACGGAACAAATACTTCCACTCAGAACCCGATGAGCGCGAGCCTTACACCATCGTAATTCCACCGCCCAAC
>CAYQRR010000445.1:0-2156 GCA_964419635.1 uncultured Chitinophaga sp.
ACTTATTGTTTTAAAATGGTTGGCAGCCCTAGTGTGGGTGGTGTACTGCGCGCACCGTCCTTTGAATTTGGGCCGTGTGCCGGCTGGTGTGCAGCGCAAAAAAATCAAGCATGTGAACCACGTTAAGCTTGCCGGCTAAGGCATGTTTCCACAACTCTTTCTGAAGGTCCTCTTCACTTAGCGCATTCAGTATTTTATAGATGTCTGCTCGGGTAGCCGACCATTGTTGCTCCAGTTGCGCGAGCGTTTCGCTGGATACTTCGGGTGTAACTATTGCGGGTGCTTTAAACTTTATGTCCAGGAAAAATACGCCTCTCACTATCAGCATCCGCCAGATGTTTTTGAGCCCGGTTCTATCAGCTCGACCCGTGTCTTGTGTTTTTTTCTGAAGATATTTCAGCGACATTTCTTCGGCCAGCATCAGGTGTTTAATAATGGTAGCCACACTCCATGATTTTTCATCAGGTTTTGTGTTTAATGCTTCTGTTGAGAGCAGTCGTATGCTATCCAGCAGTTGCTTTCGATTGTTTTCGAGTTCATCAAATTTCTTTTGTAATTGCTTATTCATGAGTCATATTTTTTACCAAATGAAACACTTCTTCGTCAACCGAAGGTAGAAACGGGCGGAGGCCCCGGATAGCAGAGCCAATTAACTCATTGGCTTTCGCCCCTTCTCTTATTTTCGCATATTACCATTACGCTATGAACAAAAAACAAAAATACCGCGACCTCATATCTCAGACGTTCGATTTTCCGCAGCGCGATTTCAAAGAAGAGAAAGCCTTGCTGTATTGGAACGATTTGCCCCTTATGGATATTATTGAAAAATATGGAACGCCCTTGCGTCTTACGTATCTGCCCAAAATTGGCCAGCAAATACAAAAAGCACGAAGGCTATTTAATAGTGCCATCGCTAATAATGATTACCGGGGCGACTATCATTATTGCTACTGCACCAAGAGTTCTCATTTCAGTTTTGTAGTGGAAGAAGCGTTGAAGAATAAAACATTCATTGAAACGTCTTCCGCTTTCGATTTTGAAATTATCAGACGACTGGAGGAGAAGAAAAAAATAAAAAAGGACGGCTACATTATCTGCAACGGATTTAAGCCTCAGAAATACATCAATAACATACTGGATGCATTCCACAACGGCTACAAAAACATTATTCCGGTTCTGGATAATCTGGATGAGTTAGAAAAATATGGCACCCCTGCGGAGCCTATGAATATTGGTATTCGTATTGCGGCTGAGGAAGAACCGAAGTATGAATTTTACACTTCGCGTTTAGGCGTTCGATACAATGATATTGTACCATTTTATCAGCAGCGCATTCACGGCAATCCGAATTTTAAAATTAAGATGCTGCACTTCTTTATTGATACCGGTATCAAAGATGTGAACTACTATTGGACCGAGTTTCATAAAGCGCTGGATGTCTATTGCGATTTAAAGAAAATTTGCCCTGAGCTTTCTGCCATTAACTTAGGAGGAGGTATGCCAATTAAACATTCACTGGCCACCGACTTTGATTATGAGTACATGATTAACGAAATAGTGAGCCAGATAAAAACTACCTGCAATAATGAAGGAGTAGATGAACCCGATATTTTTACTGAGTTTGGCAGTTATACAGTAGGCGAAAGCGGAGCGGTTATTTTTTCGGTGTTGGGGCAGAAACAGCAAAACGATCGCGAAACCTGGTACATGCTCGATGGTTCTTTAATGAATTCACTGCCCGATATATGGGGCTTATCGCAACGTTTCATCATGTTGCCGGTTAATAAATGGGATGTTGAATATCATCACGTGAATCTAGGCGGCATTACCTGCGATGTGGGCGATTACTACAACAGCGATGCACACATCAACCAGGTGTATCTGCCCAAAATAAAACCCAACGAGAAATTATTTATTGGGTTCTTCAACACCGGTGCTTATCAGGATACGCTGAGCGGTTATGGTGGTATTAAGCATTGTCTGTTGCCATCGCCTCCGCATATTCTCATTGATGAAAAGCGGAAGAATGAATTTACTTATCGGGTGTTTGCCGAAGAGCAAACGGCCGATAGCATGATGAAGATTCTGGGATATTAATTATCTCCCCTGGCTTAATTGCTGATAAATACCCGCGTAGTACGAAGCAGAGTTCTGAT
>CAYQRR010000446.1:0-2137 GCA_964419635.1 uncultured Chitinophaga sp.
ATAAGCCTGGGTAGTATTTTGTGTGCCGCTGATGGTAAGTTTCACACGATTAAAATTTAATACTTGGTTGTCTGTGCTGCCGGTTAAGTGAACTCCGTATGTTTCGTTAGAGCCACCCACTGCAATAGAGTTGTTGTTGATTTGACCAAGGTTGGTTGCTTGTCCTCCACAGTTGTTCATTGCTAATCCGATCGAGCCGTTAGATGCATTTACAATGTTGTTGCTTACTACCAGATTGTTAGCTATGTTATCTAAATTGATTGCTTTGAATGAAGGATAAGTAGAAAGTGTGCTCACCACGTTATTAGAAATCACGGGAGCATCTTCGTTAGATAGTGCCAAACCGCTTTCGTATTGATTGAAGAATAAAGTTCCTGTAATGCTTGTTTTAGCGTCTAAAGATTCGCTGCTGGAACCACCTTTGTAGATTCCAACGCTTCCGTTGTTTATTTCGCAATCTTCGAAAGAAACTTCTGATTTAGGGGCTGTAGAAGTAAAGAACACGGTAGCACTGGCAGAACCGGTTCTGTCACTTTCAATACCGTCAAATACTACGCCTTTGAAAGAAAGATGGTTTGCTTTTCCATCTATGCGCGCGCAGTTTCCGTAGGTAGAATTTTTGTGGTCGATAGTAAGGTTGTTGAATGAAACCCATGAAGTTCCGTTCAATACTAAAGTGGCATCTGAAGTAGCATAAGAGATAACCACTTCTGTGTTATTTCCACTTTTTGATTCGAAAGAGATTTTGTTGAAAGCATCTGCGCCTGGAATGTTTGAAAGAACCACTCTTTCGTTGTAAACACCGTCTTCCAACAGAAAGGTTACCGGTCCTGATACACCACCGCACTTAAGTGAGTTGGCTGCATCTGTGATAGAAGAGAAGTCAGCAGATTCATCTTTACCAATCACATATTCGCCTGAAAGAGCAGGGCAATCGCCTGCAAACGAATTTAAAGAGAGTGTTAAGAATGCCGCTCCGATGAAGTTTTGTAGCTTGTTCATTTTTGGCTTTTTAATTGTTTGTTTTTACTTTTTAATTCCCGTTACATCCGCAATATGATACATGAACCGCCTTTTGTCAAGCCCATTCCCCAAAAATGTTTCATTATTTTTTAAAAATGTTTCAAAATGTCAATTAAGTAACTGATAATCAATGTGTAAATTTATCTCAGACCTATGGGTATAAAGTGCGAATTATGATTTAAATGTGAATTTTTGGGTTGAAATACAACCGTTGTTTACTTCTTATCTGCTTTCAGCGATATCTAAAATTGTAGCAACCAAAGTGTCCAAATCATATAGACTTGTGTAAACATGCGGGGTTACCCGCACTCCATGTATGGCTTCATGGTTTATGGCTACAGTGTGTATTTTACTTTTTTCAAACAACTTGGTGTCTACTTCTTCCGGTTTCATTCCCGTAATGCTAAAGTTGGCAATAGCGCAACTGAATTCAGATTTTAGCGAGGTGTGTAGTTTTACTTTGGGGTGTTTTACAACTTTTTGTGTCCAATAATCTTTTAAAAACCGTAGGCGGGCTTCTTTTCTATCGTTGCCGATAAGTTCTTGAAAATCAATAGCGTTACCAATGGCCATTTCAGCCGCAAAAGAGCGAGTCCCCAAGCTTTCAAATTTGCCGATGTTATCGGCATCAGGAACCGGGGCGGATAACAGCGCCCAAATATTTTTGATTTTTTCCTTTTTGATGAACATGAATCCGGTGCCAAAAGGTGCACAGAGCCACTTGTGCAGGCTAGTGGCATAGTAGTCGCAATCCAAATCCGGAATTTTGTATTGTATATGTGCAAAACTGTGCGATCCATCCAATATTACTTCACATCCTTTGGCATGTGCTGCATTGGCAATTTTTCTGGCCGGTAGAATTTGTCCTGTCCAGTTTATCATATGTGTAATGTGGACGATTCTTGTTTTGGGTGTAATTGCTTGTGCATATTTGGCTACAATTGCCTCTTCGTCTTCTTCCGGTAAATCCAAGTCTACCCAGTTGAGTTTAATTCCGTCACGCTTAGCTCTTTGTTTCCAGGCGTTCATCATATTGGGATAATCATATTTGCTCAATACTACCTCATCACCGGCTTTCAGGTTTAATCCAAAGATGATAGTGTTCAGCCCCTCA
>CAYQRR010000447.1:0-2136 GCA_964419635.1 uncultured Chitinophaga sp.
TAAAAATAAGAAAAAAGAAAATAAATTTTTAGTCGAAAAATATTCCCTATTCCACGTACAGGACCAAGCCCTTTAAGTAATTGCCTTCCGGATTAAATATGCTCACCGGATGGTCGGCAGGTTGGGTAAGCCGGTGTAGGATTTTGATTTTTCGACCGGCTTCAATGGCGGCTGCTGTAATGGCTCCGTTAAACAGGTCGGGGGTAACCACCTGCGAGCACGAAAAGGTAAATACCATTCCCTGTGGTTTTATCTTTTTAAAAGCGGTAGCATTGAGGCGCGTGTAGGCTTGTATGGCTCTGTGGCGGGCCGAAAAGCTTTTGGCAAATGCCGGTGGGTCCAGTATCATAATGTCATAGTCCTGTTCGGCTGTTTTCATAAAGTCAAACACATCGGAGGTAAAGGACTGATGAGCGGCATCGGAGCGTTGGCCAAAATTGCGGCTGACGTTCTCATCGGTGAGGGCTATCGCCTTTGCCGATGAATCTACCGAGTGCACCAGCGAGGCACCCGCCTTTAAACCATAAATGGAGAACCCTCCACTATAGCAGAACGTATTCAATATCTTTTTGCCTGCAGCATAGCTCGCCAGCAAGGCCCGGTTGTCGCGCTGGTCCAGAAAAAATCCTGTTTTTTGCCCTTGCTGAAAGTCAATCAGAAATTGATGGCCGTTTTCCAGCACCTCTGTTTTATCCAGTTGCCCTGCCAGAAAACCGTCCTTGCTGTTGATTCCTTCGTGTTCATCGTCACTGTGGTGGGCCAGTGTGGCGGCACTCTTGTTATAGATAGCAGTGATTCGGTGGCCCATGGCTTTTTGAATGGCCTCGGCAAACAGGCCTATCTGTGCATGCATTCCTTTGTTGTGGGTTTGTATCACGGCCACCTCCTTATATATATCCACTATTAAGCCGGGCATACCATCTCCTTCGGCATTCACGAGGCGGTAGGCATTGGTATGGGACTGTTCGGTGAGCCCGATTTGCTGGCGCATGTCCAGTGCCGCTGCTATTTTTTGTTGCCATAAATCCTCCAGAGACTCTACCGGCTCAAAACTGAATAAGCGTACCGCAATGCTTCCGGTGCCCCAAAATCCAAGGCCCAGTCTCCCTCGGCCGGCCGGCCTTCGGTTTTTTTAACAGCCCCCGAAAATACCCAGGGATGAAAACGCCTTACGGCTTCAGTTTTGTGGCGATGGAGAATAACGGAAATTGGCTTTTGCATGCTGCAAATAAAAGAATGGACAAACAATTGAACGAATAATCCATAGGCATGTTTATGTTTGCGTTATGTCTTCAGTAGAATCCAAACAGACGCGTGTTCCCAAGCCCGATTGGTTAAAAATAAAATTACCCTCGGGGCCGGCCTTCAGCGATGTAAAGAAAAATGTGGAGCAGCATCGGCTGCATACCATCTGCGAAAGCGGTAAATGCCCCAACCAAACCGAATGCTGGGGCGAAAAGACCGCCACCCTTATGATATTGGGGAATACCTGCACCCGCTCCTGCATGTTTTGCAGCGTGGAGACCGGAAACCCCGAGGTGGTGGATATTACCGAGCCTGCGCGAGTGGCAGACTCCGTAAAACTGATGGGCCTGAAGCATGTGGTGATTACCTCTGTGGACCGCGATGATCTGGTTGATGGAGGTTCCAAAATCTGGGCGGCCACTATTCGTTCTATCCGCAGAAAAAATCCGGGGGTGACTATTGAAACCCTGATTCCTGATTTTAAAGGCATATGGGATAATCTGCAGCAGGTGATTGACGTGCAACCCGATGTGGTTTCGCATAATCTGGAAACCGTTCTCCGGCTTACCCGGCAGGTGCGTATCCAGGCCCGGTATGAGCGTAGCCTGGAAGTGCTGCTGCGATTAAAGGAAGGCGGCATTGCCAGAACCAAAAGCGGTATAATGCTCGGCCTGGGCGAAACAGAAGAGGAACTGTTTGCATCGATGGACGACCTGCGCAAGGCCAAAGTTGATATACTCACCCTGGGCCAATATCTGCAACCCACCCGCCAGCACCTCAGCGTAGCCCGCTATGTGACACCCGAAGAATTTGCCCGCTACAAAGAAGTAGCCCTTGAAAAAGGTTTCCGCTACGTAGAGAGCGGACCCATGGTGCGCAGCAGCTACCATG
>CAYQRR010000448.1:0-2132 GCA_964419635.1 uncultured Chitinophaga sp.
GGCGTAATATGGCCGCCACTGGCAACAGCAATTACATTGCTTCCAGAACCGGCGGGAATAAGTGGACAGGAGTAAATAGTACCATCTACAGGGCCTCCGATGGCAAATTGATCGTTATCTCCCCAAGCTCTTAAAGTTCCGTCAGCAAGTATCGCTGAAGCACTTTTACTGTTTTCATCGTTCGTACCCACTGCGCTTATGTACACCACGGTAGTCAAATTGCCGCTTGCGCATCCTTGGCCTACTTTCTTCCAGGATCTCTGATCGGTGGTGGTATTTTCTCCTAATTGACCATCGCTATTCTCTCCTAACACGTGAATGGTTCCGTCAGCATCAAGGACGTAATAGGAACTTCTTCCGGCTTCAATTTGCAAAATGCCACCTCCGCTTACCGGGGGCTGGGTTACTAACAGGAGCGGAGTAGTTTGGTTGATTGGAGCTGTCCCGTTCCCTCTGTACATCTCATCTCCTGCAGCATACAAGTTGCCATTGCTACCCAAAATCAATAAAGTTCTATAACCCACGGCAAAATCAACAGCTGTCACGCCGGACGGCAGTGATACCGTATTAAAGATGTTGGAAGTAGCGCTGGCCCGAACGGACGTAGCATCTGGCCCCGTAATGTAAAGTGCGCCACTATACGTCATAAAAACCAGGAATCCGGCTCCGCCATCCAAAGCGGTGCCCTCCCATTTGGCGACATCACATGCCGTTACGCCGCTTGGTAAAGGGAGTGTTGTGGCACCCCAACTTGTAGAACTGGTTCTTCCGTTGTCAATAAGGCTCCCTTCATCACCTACCGCATATATGGTACCATTGCTCCCGAGGAACACCACTTGGGTTCTACCCCCGATAGCTCCCCAAACAGGAAACACATTTGCAGGCATGGTGTACCCGGCACTTGGAATAGCGGTTAGATTCAATTGATTACTTGAGCCATTACTTGCCAAATTCTGCCCGGCAAGTGAATACCCGACTGGGGTCTTGACAATTTGAGCATGCCAGGTTGCTTGTAAAGCACTGTTTTTCCCTAAATCACATTTATCTATTGAGTTAGGGTCACATTGGGCAAATAATGAATCAATAAAAAAGACAAAGAGTAAAGAAAAAACAAGAAGTATTTGTTGTAGCAAATTCTTCTTCAAAAACCAGGTGCTTGTAAAAGTAATTTTTTTCATAGGGATAGTTGATAAGAATGAACATGGTAAAATGCGAGGATAGGATGCGGCTTAAATTCTTTCAAAAGGGCGTGAGAAGGAAAGAATACAAATTTCGATTCCATCATCCCAAATGACAGAAAGTGGCCGTCAACATTTTAAAGGGCGACAGGCGAAATTGTGAACAGAAAAGCCCAAACGAGTGGTTTTTGCTGGGCAGGGCAAGAGCATTGCCGCTTTACTGACGACGTGTTGACTATTTGTGTACAACACATAAAGAGTTAGATGTAACATGCTCAAAAGAGAGTTGATTACTATGACAAGATAAAACAACAACAAGACCTATGCGATGTGCACAAGCCATTTGAAGCGTGTAAAACCGGATAA
This sequence comes from uncultured Chitinophaga sp., assembly GCA_964419635.1. GTDB lineage: Bacteria > Bacteroidota > Bacteroidia > Chitinophagales > LD1 > Bog-950. The sequence goes on from CAYQRR010000448.1 coordinate 1,545, forward strand.
AAAGATAGATTATAGGGTATCGTCCCGTTCAAATCGACCGGAACGTTAGAAGCGCGACGACCGAATATGGCACGGAAAAGGGAGGAGAATTAAAAAGGAGGCCTAAATGTAGAGCGACCTACAGTATAATGAAAAATATAATCGGCTTAATTTTTTTTACAAACTGCATGTTTGACGCATTTCCTACAGTTTGCACAAAGTCCCCAAAAAAAAACAGACTTTTGCCAATCGTTTGGCTTCTTTTGCTTTTTAATCCTTCCTAAGCACGAACGTCTCCCGCTGTGGTCTTTGGTCTCAAACAATTCGTTAACCGTTTTCCCGGGCGAAAGAAACGCAGATTCAGGTCGTTACCCCGCACGGATTCAACCAACGACCCATTTTGCCCATGTTCTCAAACTGCTACTTTTTCCAGCGCCTCGGCGTCAAAGTGCTTGCCTGCTTCTCAATTGCCCTGTTATTTATAGGCCAGCCAATTACCTTGTCTGCTCAAACCCCAACCGAAATCTGCGACAACGGCCTCGACGACGATGGCGACGGCCTCATTGACTGCTACGATCAAGACTGCACCTGTACTGGCCAGTGCGACGA
>CAYQRR010000449.1:0-2132 GCA_964419635.1 uncultured Chitinophaga sp.
AGTTAAGAATTTATATTTGGTGGTAATAACGGTAATCTTATTTTTCATTCTATATTTTTGAACAGTAAATGTCAATAAAAAAGCCACTCCGGGTAGAGTGGCTTTTTTATTAAATTAGGGATTGTTTACTTCTTACCTTTCGCTTCGCCTGTGGTAGAGAAGCAATAAGCTACATTACCAGGAAGTACGATAGCATATTCTGTTCCATCAACCAAAGGAGTAGAGGGAATAAATTTGTAAACACCTGGTTCAACTTTAGTGAACTCAGGTTTGATGTCATCTCTCTGAACAGATTTACCTTTACCACCAAAAGCGGCAGCCATTGCAGCAGCAGACTGAGCTAATTCCAACTCACGAGTGTCTTTAGCTACAATTACTTTTGAAATATACAGGTAACCTTCTGGATCGGTATCAGCATCCGGCATTTTGATAATGAAATTAGCGGCACTTGCATCTAATTTAATAGGAGAATGGCCACCCAAGATGTTTAAGAATGTAACCACGCTGGCACCGTAGCTAAAACCTTTGGTTTTGGATTTAACCTCGATAGTTGGTTTTTCGAGTTTGCCCAAAGAGCCATCCGCTTTGATGAGCATTGGAACGTTTTTGAAATCAGGAATCTGTTGTTGGGCGAACATAGCGCCTGCGGACAACATCACCGCAACGAGGAGTAAGCTTGCTTTTTTCATGTTAATTTGTTTTTGTGTTTGCAAGTATAGGAAAGTCGTGCCAAGTTTTTGAATGTTAATCCGTATTAACATTTTTTTCTCTTGCCCAAAAACTCTGTTTTCTTACTCCCCTGCACTGAAACCTGTTTTTGAACCTTCCACTTCATTCTGGTCTCCAAGTCCAGAAATGATTACTCTCATAGTATGGTTAATGCAAACCTTTTCGAATGTCGCCTTGTTGAATGAGGTAAGATTTCATTGGATCAGGCAAATTAAACTTCTTGTTTCACTAAAAAATAACTATTTCTTCGCCACATTATTTAACAAGATTTGAACTTTACAAAGATGATTGCCGTAGGGGAAGAAAAATTGAATCTGAAAGATGTAATCAGCATATTATACGATAATGCAGAGGTATCCTTTACCGATACCTTAATAAAACGAGCGGAAAACAACTTTAACTTCCTACGTGAATTTTCAAAAGACAAAGTCATTTACGGTATAAACACCGGTTTTGGGCCCATGGCACAATACCGAATACCGTATGCCGACCGTTTAGTTTTGCAATACAACCTCATTAAGTCCCATGCCAGCGGTAGCGGCAAACCAATTGCCGAGGTATATTCCAGAGCCATGTTGCTGGATCGGTTAAACACACTGGCGCAATGTAAAAGCGGTGTTCACCCCGATTTATTGGTCCTTATAAAAGATATGCTTAATAAAAGATTAAGCCCTGTAATATATGAGCACGGAGGCGTAGGTGCCAGTGGCGATTTGGTTCAGTTGGCACATATGGCCTTAGCGCTCATAGGTGAAGGTGAGATTATGCATGATGGTAAAATTTACCCGGCTGATAAAATTCTGAAGAAATATAAATTGACCCCTTTCGCCATAAGGCTTCGGGAGGGCTTAGCACTAATGAATGGCACGTCTTGCATGACAGGTATTGGACTGGTCAATCTGGTTTACGCAAAAAAGCTTCTGAGTCTAAGCATGCTTTCCTCCGTTACCATCAACGAATTGTTTGGTGCGTTTGACGATCATATTTCAGCAGAACTAAACCAAGTAAAACTGCACGAGGGACAAAACAAAGTGGCCGCCATTATGCGAAACATAGTGGCGGGTTCCAAATTAATGCGAAACCGTCAGGAATACCTTTACAAGAGTACAGACGAAACTCATTTTAAAGAAAAAGTGCAGGAGTATTATTCACTCCGGTGCATGCCTCAGATTCTTGGCCCGGTGTATGACACCATCGAACACACTAAGAAAATTTTGATAGATGAATTAAACTCTGTGAGTGATAACCCGGTAGTAGATGAGGATGCACAAAATATTTATCATGGCGGTAATTTCCATGGCGACTACGTGGCATTGGAAATGGATAAATTGAAGATAGCCATCACTAAACTATCGATGCTGGCAGAACGACAGTTGAACTACCTGCTGAACGACAAACTAAAC
>CAYQRR010000450.1:0-2126 GCA_964419635.1 uncultured Chitinophaga sp.
TTTTCGAGTCGCCCGAAGCGGCGGTGGGGACAGCGGCGGCGGAGATGCGGTATGCGCCGGGGCGGGAGGCGGAGGCGTGTCGGGGGGCGTATGAACGGTGGGAGCAGGCGCTTGGGAAAATGCCTTAAAGAATGAATCGAATTCATATTTTTTAGGCGAATACATCAAATTTCAATAGCAACAAAGCCTAATCTGGCCATTCGGATTGTCTGTATATTTGCAATTATCTCAACATTTCACTCAACCATTTTTCCCATGAAAAAGACGATTGCATTAGCCTTTGCAGTATGTACTGCAGTATCCACATTTTCTCAAAAAGTTGATCTGGACGAAAAAAAAGTTACTGTACGTTTTACCCAATTACCCTCAAACCCCTTTCCCAAAAACTTTGAAACGTACAGCGTTTCACTCTCTGCCAATCCACGAGACTTGTCTGGAATTGGTTTGGCCGAAACATTTTTTACAAACAACCTTGTGGTGGCCGGTTACAGGAAGGTAGAAGAAGGCGGGCATTTCAACCTTTATTTAACGCTTCACGATTACAAATCAGGCAAGGGTGAAACCAAAACAAACAAGGCCAAAGACAGATTTGGACGGGAAACCGGCGGTGTCACTTATTCTTACGAAGCCGGGTTTGAACACATGCTAACCTTGCTCGTCCGTTCGCAAGACAATCCCAAAATTGAGCAGCGAAATTGGCTTGAAGGAACCCGAAAGTATGTGAGCAAGGAGTTTGCAAACACGCGCGATTTAAACAACTATGCTACATCTCGGCAGGTTGGACTTGATATTGCCAAGAAAGATCAGGAAGACATTATCAACACCATGAAAAGTATCCGAGGGTATTTGGCATCAGCCTATGGTTATCAGGAAACAGCTGAATACGCCACACTGATGTTTCTGGACTCTGAAAAACATCCTGATTATGCCCAATTCCTCGAAGCATTCAACGCGGCTCAAAAGGCACTTGAAGCCCTGCTCCCCCATGAACCAATTGATTCTGCCAAGGTGTTGGCACGCACTTCGATCGAGTATTTTACAAAACAAAAAGACACCTATGATACATCTGACAAATCAGGGCGAAAAATGAAGTACGCTTGCCTGTTCAACCTTATGACATTGCATTTTTGGCTTGAAAATTTTGACGCAGCATCTTCAAGTGCTCAGGAACTTATTGCAAATGATTATGACAAAAAAGATGGTGAACGTATGCTCGAAGCCATCACGACAACTCGTAAATCACTGGAAGTCTGCAACCGTACAACCCGACATTTTGTGATTGAAACACCCATCGCCGAAAGTACCCCATCCGTGACTAATTCAGAGAACGGCGGGCAAAAACAGGAATCGGTTGAGGTTAGTTACCAAACCGATAGTGACGAACGTAAATTAGCGCAAAAAGAAAAATCACTCAGCCTTACTCCAAATACTGTCAAGTATGCTGGATCCATAACAGGTACGGATGGAAAGGAATATCCGGTAATTTTTTTAGTAGAAAACCCACGCACAGCCGGACTGATATTCGGATATGCCGGCAATGTTCGATATGCCGTTGATCTTGACAATACCTACCATGTTCAGCGAATTGATAAAAGCAAGGTATCCCAATTCAGCCTTGACGGACGAACTTTCAAGGTTGTTTCTTTCCGGTCTGCGAACACACTTAGCCTTTCCGGAGCAAGCAAAACCATCTTCGAGGTGATTGCGGATTTACAAACACATGCTGCGTATTTGGCTTATTCCGGCGACAATGAAGGTGTAATTAGTAACCCTCCCGAATACGTCGTCGAAAACAAAAAAGAGCAATCACTTACATCCCTGAACAGTATGAAATTCGCACTGAGTTTCAACAAGGGCATTTCCAAAACATTCGACTACTGTCCCGCCGTGGTAGAAGATGCCAAAGCAGGCAATTTTAAACGCAACCATGATGAAATCACCCGCTTGGTTACTATGCTAAACGATTGCACTAAATAAGTCCTTTAGTTTTTTACTTTAAATTGCACGGATTTACACAGGGTTTTTAACCCAATACGTGTAAATCCGTGCAATCTCCTCCCTACTCCACCCGCACCCGTACCCCCTCCGAATGGCTCGAAAACTCCGGCGCGTACATGCACTGCAAG
>CAYQRR010000451.1:0-2118 GCA_964419635.1 uncultured Chitinophaga sp.
AGCGAGTTTTGCTTTTCGGCCAGTTGATACGCCTCAAAATTAATGTTGTGGTCGAGGGCCTGTATGGTGTAATCGCGCACGCCCAATGCGTTATATTTCTTGTTCTCTTTATCCTCGGGATTCAGAGGTATTTTGGCCACTGCCTGTTTTATATAGGCATTGGCTGAATCGAGACTAAAGGCCATGTTGTCTTTAAAGAAATAATACTTAGCCATACCAAAGTTGCCCGCAACACTCTGCGGCTCATCGGCCAATACTTCGCGCAGGTATTTGTAGGCGTTAGCATAGTCACCCGAGTTGAGGGCTTTATACGCCTTATCAATATCACCGGCCCAAGTGGTACTTGCCATGCCACTAAGCAAAAAGAGCAGGATTAACCTGGTTGGGGAAATGATGCTTTGTTTTTTCATCCGGATAGTTTTACGGTGTTGGCTGAAGAAAGTTGATGGATGCGCGGTTCATCATATCCTATCTCTTTCAAAATGCTTGCCGAATCGCTTCCTAAATCGGGAGCGCTCCAGTTATTGGCAAAACCATTGGTTAAAAATTTCAAAGGTTGATTGATTGTTTGATAGCTACCCACAGCCGGATGCTCGTTGGTTAAAAATATACCGCGCTCTTGCAGGTATGCATCATGTGCCAGTTCCTCCAACTCATTGACGGGGGTCAGGCAAATGTCTTCGGATTTCAATAACGCCATCCACTCGGCCCGGGTTTTGGTCAGGAAAAGTTCCTTTACTTCTTGCTTTAGAGCCACCAGTGCTTCGCCTTGCTGCAAAAAGCGCTCGCTCCAGTCGGACCGGCCTACGCAGGCACAAAACCGGTTCCAGAACTTAGGTTCAAGGCTACCGAGGGCCACTTGCTTGCCATCGGCACAGCGATATACGTTGTAATTGGCCAAGCCACCGCTCAGCTCAAATTGTCCGCGTCCGGGGTTCTTTTGCGTGCCCTGATGATAAGCAAACTGCAAAGCGCAAAGCGGTACCGCGGCATCGGTCATAGCCACATCAATCCACTCGCCTTTGCCCGTTTTTTCACGCTGGTAAAGTGCAGCCGTTACAGCATTCATGGCCATGTAACTGCCACCGGCAATATCCGCCAGTTGAAAACCTGGAATGGTGCAGTCGCCCGATGGCGTACCGGTAATACCCAGCGCTCCGGCAATAGCAATGTAATTTAAATCGTGCCCGGCCTCCATGGCTTTGCCCGACTGCTGTCCGTAGCCGGTTACCGATACATAAATCAAGCGCGGATTGATACGGCTAAGGGTCTCATATCCAAAGCCCATTTCCTGCATCACTCCGGGGCGATATTGTTCCACCAGCACATCTGCATCTTTCACCAAATCATAAATAAGTTGCTTGCCATCGGCCGACAGGTAATTGACGGCCAGGCTCCGTTTATTTCTATTCAGCGACAGGTAAAACAAACTCATACCATTCACCCGTGGCTCAAAATCGCGCACATAGTCTGGGTTGTCGGGGTCTTCTATCTTGATGACATCGGCCCCCATATCGGCCAGAAACATAGTGGCCAGTGGCCCCGGCAGCAATCGCGAAAAATCGAGCACCCGCACGCCTTGCAGCGGGCCGCTCTTGGCGGGCCGCTCGTGATAGCAAATAGCTTCTGAAGACACTGCTGCGGTAGCCTGACCGGCATAATTGGTGGCAGGATCAAACTTTCGGAAACACTTGGCAAACTGCATCATGGCTGCAATGTTTGAAATCTTGATACGGCCCATCATGAGGGCCATTTGAGGATTAGCCTTGCCGGTTTCCAAGTCTACATAAACCGATGCCTTGGTTTTAACCATACAATCGGGCGTGCCCACCCAGCCTACGTGCAACTTGCAAGCCCCCTGGCCCACGTCTACGGTATATTGCAGATTTTCTTCGCTGATATCGAAATGGAAAACGGCCTGATAGCCTTGTGCCTTTTCGGGTCTAAAACGGTAGGGAATAGACTCTATAATATTTTTTGCAGTAACGCTCATGACTTGTTTTTTATCTATCGCAAATCAAATCATTTACACAAAATAGCCGCAAGCCTCTTTAAAAAACAGCGAGGTATCATCCTTATACTGTTGGGGGAATTTCCCAATCCGTTTAGATTGGTTTA
>CAYQRR010000452.1:0-2112 GCA_964419635.1 uncultured Chitinophaga sp.
AGGTATCGGGCACTGAAAAATACGCATAACAAGACACCAGCGAGTCGCGATAATCAGGATTCGGGTGCTCTCGGAAGGCCAATGAATCAAGACCAATCGCGTAGGGGATATAAGTAGTGGAGTTGGCACGCACCGAATCCAGACCAGACTGCAAAGGTGGGGCTACAATGTCTAGGTAATAAGATGTTTGCGACTGACCTTTGAAGGCACAGTTTCCGGTCAGGAAAAAACTTACAATATCCGGAACGGTGTAAACGCAAATATCCGGCACTTGTCCCGAATCAATTTGAGATTGAGAGAAGCCAAAAGATAAGAGTAATTCCTGAGCCTCTTGTGGTGTCAGGTTTAAATCTTGCAGACAAAATTCGGTGAGTGGGGTGTAGGTGCCATCACTTCCGGTTACGCTTACTTGCGCCCCGCGAACGTAGTAGCTTGCAATGTCATTGATATTTACTTCATCAAAAAACTTAGCGCTTTTAGTGAGTATCACAATCGGAGGGCTTCCATTTTCAATACTGCCTTCCACCACTATTTTATTGGCTGAATCAGGAATTTCTACATCAATTACTTTAGTGCAGGAAGCAATAGTTAAAATCGCTGTAAGCAAAGTAAGTTTAAGTAGGAACGGGCTGTTTTTTTTGCGGTTATTCATACGTTACTCCATCATTGTTTAAAATTTAAAGTTCCAGGTTAAGCTTGGCAGAATAGGAAAAAGAGAGGCCTGTTTTGCTTGAAATTTTAATGGATCCGGGTTTCCCTGTTCGTCTACCCCACCAATACCTCCTTTGGTATCAATGAACACAAAAAAGGGATTCATTCTGTTGTAAGCATTGTAAATGGAAAAACTGATGTCAGATGTAAAATCAATTTTCTTTTTTCTGGGCTTTTTGTATTTCGGGATGATGGTATACACAAAGCCTAAATCCAGGCGGTGGTAGGGTGGCATCCGGAACCAGTTTCGTTCGCCATAGATAAAGTGTATGCTGCCTTCATTTAAGAAGAAAGAAACCGGCAAAGTAGTTCGCTGACCGGTGCTGAAAACCCATGTAGCACTGATTTTCCAATGCTTGTTGATTTCAAACATGTTGACGACCGAAATGTCGTGTCTGCGATCGTACCGTGCCAAAAAGGTTTTGCCATCGTTAATCTCCGGAAATTTCCGGAAAGTCCAAGCCAGCGTATACCCCACCCATCCGGTCCAGCGCCCTTTGGCCTTTTTTACAAAAAACTCTGCTCCATAGCTCCATCCTTGTCCGTATGTAAACAAATCTTCTACATCCACTGTAATATCACCCACGGCACTCTCGCCATATTCAATTTGATTCCAAAGTCTTTTGTAATAGAGCTCCACTGAAGTTTCAATCATATCGTCTTTGAAATTTCTGAAATAGCCAACGGATGCCTGTAAACCCAGCTGCGGTTTTACTTCAGCCGTGCTGGGCACCCATAAGTCGATGGGGAGGGTAGTGGTGCTGCTGCTGACCAGATGTATGTATTGTTGATTGTAAGTGATGCCCGCTTTTATACTGGAATTTTTGTCCACTTTAAATCGCATGGACAGGCGGGGCTCAAGCCCCCAATAGGTGGCAATATTCTCGCCAGTTTTGTAAGTCAGTGTATCGGTGGCCCGGCCTCCTTCAAACTTGATTTTGCTGAATGGACCCATGAATGTAAATAGCGATGCCCGAAGCCCAATATTCATTTTGAGCCAGGGGGTAGCTTCAAAGTCATCGAGGAAGTAAGCGGATGTTTCGTGCGCAAATTTGTTGGCTTGGTTCGTAGTCGAAAAATTGACATCACCGGCATTTCCTGTTGCTTGATAAGGGGTAAATACATGGAAGTTATACTGCCAGCCAAATTGCATCATATGACCCAGAATCGGGGAGTAGTCAAAGTCCATTTTTACAGTGGCTTCCCGCACTTTGCTGTTTAAGCTAAATGTTAAGTCCTGAAAACCGGTATTGGCTTTAAATCCAAAATCGTTGTATATGAGCATAGTGTTCAGAAACAGGTTTTCGCCAATAATTCTGTTCCACCTGAAAGTAGCTGTAGCATTTCCCCACGGAAAATTCAACTTGAAGTTGCCTCCGGGGTCCTTAAAGTTAAAGACAT
>CAYQRR010000453.1:0-2109 GCA_964419635.1 uncultured Chitinophaga sp.
GGTGCTGAGAAACAAGGACTTTATATTGCAAAAAGCATGCACGCATCAGAGCAGTATGAAGTCGAAGTATGGTCATTTGCGCATGGAAGTTCAGGATTGTTATTGAAGGACGTTAAGAGCGCTGGCATTCCACATAAAATACTTAACATTCAGGTTGGAAATTTCTCCAATAAACCGTATCGGTTATTGGCCTACTTCCGTCTGTGGTGGGCACTTGTAAAAGGTAAATTTGATGCCATAATTCCTTACACTTATCATTGCAATGTAATGTCAGCTACGCTTTATCGTTTTGCAGGTGTAAAAAATTGCATTTGGCTACAGATTGCAATGGAGTTTCATATGCCTGTTACCATCTTTGAGCGCATCGCAAAATTTTTCAAACCAACTTATGCAGCCAATTCTATAGCTGCAGCAAAATACATTGGCGAGCGCCACAGCATAGATGCTTCGAAGGTGGCGTTTGTGCCTAACCCATTTGAAACCAAGACCGCCAAAAACGACAAAACTTGGTGGCGCAATAAATTGCAGTTGAACGAAGGCGATATAGTAATGATGATGGCTGCTAATTTTTTTCCGGAGAAAGATCATGAAACGGTGATGCGAGGTGTGTTAGCGCTTTCAAAAAAATATCCTCAACTCAAGTTGATTTTTGCCGGGGGCTCTTTAAACAATGTGCAATCGTATAAACTGCGGGCACTCGCTTTCGATTTGCAGATGCAGTACCTTGTTCAGTTTATTGGCCCTACCGATGATATCCCGGGCCTGCTTCAGGTAACTGACATCGGCATTCTATCCAGCCGAAGTGAGGGCAGCCCCAATAGTTTAATCGAATACATGGGGTATGGTGTGCCTGTAATTGCTACCAACATCGGGCCCATTGCCGAGTTGCTGGGCAATGATTATCCGTATTTGTTTGAGGTAGAAAACTTAGACGACTTTATTACAAAGGCTGATGCACTGCTTGGTTCACTTAGTACGTCAAAAGAATTAGTTGAACGAAACAAAAGCATTATTCAACAGCAATACACTGTAAAAACTAACTTAGAGGCCTTTCAAATACTTTTGAAAGATTAAGTCATGGCAAATTCGAAATTAGTATCCATTGTTATTCCGTATTTCAATGCTGCAAAATATATTGATGACACTATTGCATCTGTAAGGGAACAAAGCTGCACGGATTGGGAGATAGTAATTGTGAATGACGGTTCTACTGATTTAGCATCTGTGCATGCACTTGACAAATGGAAAGAAAATAGCTCCATCAAAATTTATCATACAGATAATACAGGTCCATCATCAGCGCGTAACTTTGCGATCACCCATTCACGCGGGCAATACATTTTGCCATTAGATGCTGACAATATGCTTTATCCCGATGCTCTTGAAAAATTACTCGAAGCTATAGCCCAACACAAAACCGATGCTGCGTATGGCGACTTTACCTTCTTCGGTGCTAAGCAAGGATTGAAGCCCCAGCAGCCTCTCGAACTAAAAATACATTGCGTCTACAGCCAAGCGGATACCTGCGCGCTAATCTCTAAACATGTATTTGATAATGGCTTGCACTACGATGAATATCTGAACAAATTAGGTCTAGAAGACTGGGAATTTTGGATTCATTTTTTAAAAACAAATTACACTGCTACATATATACCTACACCTATTTTTAAAATGCGCGTAAACGAAGAATCGAGAACCTACCAAGTAGCCAATAAAAATTTGGAGCAAATTTGGAGGTATGTGGTGGGCAAACACGCTGATGTTTGGAGAAAAGTATGCAACGACTATTACTACGAATTAAAAATGACTCGCGAAACGCCCGACTACCGAATAGGCAACTTGCTGCTGAAGCCGTATCGCTTTTTTAAGAAAAAATTATTCGGCTAATGAATTCGAGTAAAAATGAAGGGTCACGCAGCGCCAATAATTTTGATGCCATCAGATTGATTGCCGCATCGCTGGTAATCGTAACGCATTCCTATACACTGACAGGTAGCAAAGAAGTTGACTGGCTAGAGACGGTAACTAGTGGAGCACTGTCGTTTAGCCATTTTGGTGTGGCGGTCTTTTTCTCTATCAGCGGATTTTTGATTACGCAAAGTGCATTCC
>CAYQRR010000454.1:0-2108 GCA_964419635.1 uncultured Chitinophaga sp.
ATATCACTAACAGCACCGCTTTAGCGGTCAGCAACTCAAAGGAATACAGGGTAGATATTTACCCAAATCCTGTTTCGGGTTTAGTGTCGGTTCGGTTGCCGTTCTCGCACCCTTATCACACTGTTTCGGTGCTCAACTACCTGGGCGAAGAAGTTGCCGAACAGAAGGTGCTGGGTTCTGCACTAATCTTTGATTTGCAGGATAAGAGCAATGGTGTTTATTTCATCCAACTCAAGGGGAATTCCACCATTCGCACTCAAAAAATAATTATTGCTCATTAATCTAAATCCATAAACGAATATCGTATGAAGTCAGTTTATTTTATTGTGTTGTTTTCAACCTATATCGCTGCTCACGCTCAGGTGAATCAAAACCGTTGTGGCACTTTTGATATTATGAAGTATAAAGAACAGCAATCTCCCGGCTATTTGCAGCAGGTACGCCAGGTGTTTAACCAGGCTCAGGATTTGGCACAGGCGCAGGCGCACAGTCGCGATGCTTATGACACGATTTATAACATTCGCTGTGTCTTTCATGTGGTGTATCAAAACGTGGATGAGAATATTCCGGATTCAGTTATTTACTCTCAGATAGAAGTATTAAACGAAGATTACCGCAGGCTCAATGCAGATTCTTTTAAAACCAGAGGACTTTTTTTACCGGTTGCAGCAGACGCCCGAATACAGTTTCAGTTGGCTACCCTTGATCCGGATGGAAACCCAACCAGCGGTATTACAAGAACGGTTGGAAACCCGCAAGGCTTCCTGGGCTTTTCCCCCTTTGACGATAATGTAAAATCGGCTGCTTTGGGGGGCAAAGATCCCTGGCCTACCGACCGCTATCTCAATATTTGGGTATGTAGTGTGTTGAATGGATTTGGAGTGTTGGGTTATGCTTATCCTCCGGATAATGCACCCAATTGGCCTAATGGTTCCGGCTCCGATTCTGCCAAGCAAGGGGTAGTGTTACACTACCCGGTAGTGGGGCGCAATTTTTCTACACCTATTGATGCTACGGTAGCCAAAGGTAGAAGTGCGGTGCATGAGATAGGCCACTATCTGGGCCTCCGCCACATTTGGGGCGATGGCGATTGCACCGAGGATGATGGCTTGGCCGATACCCCGGATGCCGATGCCGCGCATCAGCAAACCTGCGATACTGCCTCCAATACCTGCACCGAAACTTCCGGACCGCAAGTGCCCGACATGATTGAAAACTTCATGGATTACAGCGATGATAGATGCCTCAATATGTTTACCTATGATCAGGTGGGTATTATGCGCGCTATGTTGCAGACTTCGCGTGCTGGTATTGCCGATAGAATTGTGGAAACGTCTATTCAGGATAAAACCTGGGAAACTTCCATTTATGTGCATCCTAATCCTTCCAATGGAATGTTCGAAATTACATTCCCCAAAACCACTCCGGCCGATTATCAGCTAGAGGTGTTTAATACAGTCGGGGAGCGTATCGCTTCGCAATCCGGCATTGTAAAATATGTGACCACGGTAGATTTGAGTAACCACGCTTCCGGAATTTATTACGTTCGGTTGAGCAGTGGAAGCCAATCCGCCATGAAGAAAATTGTCAAAAATTAAGTTCACCATAAAGCAAATCTCATGGCAGATAACACTATCCCCGCAAAGCAGAGTAACACCGCCCGAAACATTTTACTGATTGCCTTTGGAATCATTCTGGTCGGTTTTACTATTTACTTTTTTGTTTCCTCTTACACAAAAAGTGAAGGTGAACAAGCCGGTGTTTTGATCAATTTCAGCAAGAAGGGTCTGGTGATAAAAACATATGAAGGCGAGTTGAACATTGGCGGCACCGGCAACGTGCCCGGCACCGCTCAGTTTAACGACCACTTTTTGTTTTCGGTTCGCGATGCTGCTGTAGCCGAAGAAATTATGAAATACAACGGCAAAAAAGTTTCCGTTCACTACCGTCAGGTGGTCAACTCATTTTTTTGGCAAGGCGAAACAAATATCTGGGTAGATGGTGTAAAGGTTATTCAGTAGCTATCGCCCGATTTCTTTTTTTAAATTAGAGTTACTTATCTTTTACGAATACCAGTAACGGATGAAACAACTCTACGCACGACTCAC
>CAYQRR010000455.1:0-2107 GCA_964419635.1 uncultured Chitinophaga sp.
GTAGTCACCCAAATTTCTTACTCAGCAACCAATACTATCAATCAAGTGATAAGCACTTCGCAGGCCACCAACTTTACAGTGAAAATGAAACTGCTGAAAGATTCCTACATCGATTTGATAAAACCCGAACTGGGTAAGAAATTCCCATTCAGGCCAGGAATGAGCGCCACCGTAGATATAAAAACAGAGGGACGCGAAAATGTCATTACTGTACCCATTCAATCTGTTACCACCCGCGATGAAGAAGACCTGAATGCCGATGATGCCGACTATGCCAAATCCGAAAAAGGGAAGAAAGCTGCACAGGGCGAAAAGAAAGATGTAAAAGAAATAGTGTTTGTAGTAGACAAAGGAAAAGTAGTAGCCAAGGCAGTAAAAACAGGTATACAAAACTCCAGCTATATTGAAATTGCCTCAGGCATTACCGAAAATGATGAAGTGGTAAAAGCCCCTTTCAAACTTATTTCCAAAACTTTGACGGATGGAGATTTGGTAAAGGTGGTGGACGAGAAAGATTTGTTTAAAGATGTGCAGGAAGAGAAATAAATCAGTTTGAATGAAAAACCTGCTAGCCTGTTTTGTTCTTCTTGTTTCACTGAATATTCAATCACAACCCATCCAAGTACTTTGGCTGGGGAATAGTTACACATACTACAACGACTTGCCAGGCATGTTTTATAATCTGGCATTGAGCGCTGGCGACACCGTTGTATATGACAGCAATACACCCGGAGGCACTACCTTGCAGTACCACGCCACCAATGCCACCAGCATACAAAAAATCTATGCCCAAAAATGGGATTATGTCATTGTGCAGGCGCAAAGCCAAGAGCCCTCATTTCCTCCGCAGCAAGTGGCACAACAAACACTTCCTTATGCTCGTTTACTCGATAGCTTGATTACCGACAATGACAGCTGTACCGAAACTGTTTTTTATATGACCTGGGGAAGAAAATATGGCGACCAAAGCAACTGCGCCAATTATGCTCCCCTGTGTACTTTCGATGGAATGCAGGCCCGCCTTCGCGATAGCTATGTGCAAATGGCCAACGACAATCAAGCACTCACCGCACCCGTGGGCATGGCCTGGCAGCAAAGTTGGCACACCGATTCGCTCATTAATCTGTGGGATACGGATAACTCTCATCCCAATGCAGCCGGAAGCTACTTGGCCGCTTGTGTATTCTATGCTACCATTTTTCGCAAATCGCCAGTGGGCATTGTGTATAGTCCGTTGTCGTCACAGGTTACCAACGCTCATTTACAAAACATAGCTTATCACATTGTTTTTGATTCGCTTGAAAACTGGAACATTGGCGCTTTTCTTCCACAAGCCGAATTTGATTTCAGCGGCAACGAAACCACCAAAACATTTGATTTTAATAACCTATCACAGAATTTTGATAGCTATGAATGGAACTTTGGTGATGGTAACAGCAGTACCACATCGGGAGTACACACCTATGCCAATGCAGGAACTTACACAGTTACCTTAACCGTATTTGACCCCTGCGGAAATTGGGATAGTACCAGCCAAACTTTTACCATGCAGACCAGCAGTGGATTAAACGATACACCGCCATTACAATTTACGGTAAGCCCAAATCCTGCTACAAATCTCCTCTACCTGACCGCTGAAAAGAATTATAAATGGGAGGTGGAGATATTAAATGCACTCGGGCAAACGGTGGTGCACCACCACATTTCGGATCGCATCACTGCAATAGATATATCCTCCCTTTCATCCGGTGTCTACTGGATAAAGGGAATGAATAGCGTCAAAAAAATAATGGTAATAAATCGATAAAACTAAGCGCTTCCTGCTTCTTCGCCCAGCACCCTCAGCCCATTCATGGCGGCATTTTGCTCGGCCACTTTCTTACTAAAGCCTTCGCCCCGCGATACTACTTGTCCGCCAATTTCCAATTCTATCACAAAATACATTCTGCGGTTGCGTTGTTTCTGCTCCACCACTTTAAACTCTATGCTCTTGCCCTTGCGCTGTATGTAATGAAAAATCTGGCTCTTGTAATCCGTATTTGTTCCCTCGAGCATGTCCACATCAATCAGATTTTGGAGAACTCTTTTTTGAATGAATTTTTTTGTT
>CAYQRR010000456.1:0-2101 GCA_964419635.1 uncultured Chitinophaga sp.
AGTAAATCGGCTGCAGTTTTCTTTACCTCGGTATCTGTACTTTTGTTCGATAATTTTTGCAATGCCTGTACGTACTCCTCCAATTTATTTTGTTTAGAAAGCACCAAGGCCAGCAGCAACTCAAATTTTGCCGAAAGTGGATTCACTTTAAACATCGCATCACTCATTTTGCATTTGTACCAAGCAGAGTCCAGGCGATTTTCTCTGTAGTCGGCAAATGCAGCTTCGTAATGATTATTCACTTCCATCTCTTGCTTTTTGGTAGCATTAACGAAGTAGGGGTCGCGTAAAATTTTGGCAATCACGCTTTCCGGAAAACCCGACAGAATAAGGTTCTTATATGTATCCGACTGTGCAGAATTGCCATTTTTCTGTTCTATGAGATAGAGATAATACAAAGTCTCCAAGAGCAACTTGTGGTTATCAAATCGCTTATTAAGCGTTTCAAACATTGCTTTGGCCTTTGGAAAATTATCGAGGCCGTCTTTGTAGATAGTACCGGCCGTAAAATAAGCATCAATCAAGCGATCGTTACTCTTCTTAATTTTTTCGGGAGTGGTAGGTATACCAGCCAACAGTCTTTCTTCAGGCGTTTTGGCCTCTGAAACATCCTCCTTGGTCTTATCCGCCTCTTGCATGGAATCGCTCGCGGCCACTAACTCATCCTCACCCGAAGAAGAACTCTTGTTTTTTCTCCTCCAGTTTTCTTCCAGCTTTCTTCTTCCCCACTTCTGAATAAAATTATTGTAACCGGTCGCTCTTGCCGCTGTATTGTAAAAATACCAAGTGGTATTAGCCGCCTGAGGATTCTGCTGTGCAATAGAGCTGCTCCCCGAATTTTGCGGTCGGTTTTTATCCATCTCTTGTTGCTGCTTCACATTTTCAATCTCATTCTTCTTATTCTCCTCTTCTTCTTCCAGCTTTGCAACAATATTTCTTACCAATTTCTGCCTGTCACTTTCCGGGAGGGCAGCTAGTTTTTGCAGGCTATCTTCTTCTGCAATAATGTTTAACTGTTTTACCAAATTTTCAAGGATCTTGTTCCGTTGTTCTATGTCGGAATATCGCTCATCGTTTTTAGCCAGCAAGGTCAAAGTGGTGTCGTAGTTATACTTAGCAGCCACATACTGCTCTGTGTCGTAGTCCAGCTCTGCCAGTTTCAGGAACGAGAGGGCTTTCTGATCATCGTTGGCGATAGATTTATCGATAGACTTTCGCAAAAATTTTCGGGCGGATGCTTTGTCGTTTTCTGAAATAGCAATCAGCGCCAACTCATAGAAAATCTGATCCCAATAGTCTTTGTATTTTCCGTCTTTGCTCATCTTAGTGAGCAGACTGCGTATGGCGGCATTGTCGGTTGTCCCCTTTCGTCCCAGTTTAGCCATTTTCAACTTGGCATAAAACTCCATATCATCGTTCGGATTGCTCTTTAACACAGCCTTATAATTCTCGGTGGCCTTGGCATAATTTCCAATTTGTTCGTAGCACTGTGCCAATACAAAAAGCGGACGCACTTTTTTGCGTTTTTTCTTTTTAATCTGTTTGTAGGTGAGATATTTCTCGAGTGGCGTAATAGCGCCATTGTAATCTTTCTCGCTTACCTGAAGGTCGGCATCGGCCAAGTCAAGTTCGGGGTCATAGTTCTTGTAAAAAAAATCATCTCCACGAACATACGTAACTACGATGCCAGCCTGCTCATACTTCTTTTGGCGGGTATATGTTTTAATCAGCCAGACAAGCGCTTCGCTGCGAGCCGGAGTATGAATCCATATACTTTTCTTGGGTCGGTTGTCCACTTTCTCAAGCGTTTTAGTGCCATCTTCGTTGGAAATTACCTTCACCTGTGTTTTCTTCTTTTTCTTTTTAGCCTTTACATACTTACCTACTTTTTTACCCAAAGATTTTCTCACTTTCACATAATCAACCCCGTCTTTATACTCCGTAGTAATATACCGGAAACTGGAAGATGCCTTGTCGTAGTCGCCTTTGAAGTAACAGGATTTGCCGATGAGCAACATATTGTCATCGCTCCAATTAGAAGTGCCGTGCAACTGAATAGAAAGTGTGGAGCGCTTAATGGCATCATCCAAATCGGCTGAAT
>CAYQRR010000457.1:0-2091 GCA_964419635.1 uncultured Chitinophaga sp.
GTTGGTTGTAATTTGTACGTTCAATAGTTCATTTTTGGCAACCGGATTAGGAAATACACTCATGGTCGCTTTTTGCTCCAACTGAATCCCGTTAGAGGAGAACACAAAGGTTTCGGAAGCGGTGCAGCCTTTAGCATCGGTAACTGTTACTGTGTAAGTGCCAAAGGTAATCCCATTGTTTCCGGCAAATTGTTCACCGTTGCTCCATGCATAGCTATAAGGCGATGTTCCACCGGAAGGTACAGCTGTTAAATTATTACCTACTTTATTAATGACAACACCCACTTGCTGCGGCTCGGTAAGCACTATAGTGGTCACCGCCACTTCGCCATTCGCATCGGTGATGGTTGCTGTGTAAGTACCCGAAGCCAGGTTTGTTAGCGATGCTGTAGTGCCGTTATTGCTCCAAGCAAAAGAGTATGGAGCGGTGCCATTAGCCGGGTTCAGGATGATAAAAGCGTTGGACTCAGCCGGGCAATTAGGGTCTGATTTCACCACAGACACTGTAAGGTCTGAGGTAGCGATATCCTGCAATGGAGAGTAAGGCGAGCAGGTGTTGCCGTATGAAATACCTTTCACCTTATAGCGGAAAGATTTGCCCGGAGCCAGTCCGTTTACCGTAAAAGAAGTATCTGCCAACACAGTGTCTACGTATACTATGCTCGCATTGGCATTTTGAAATCTGAAGAAATAGTAACGGGCGTTGGGTATGCTGTTCCAGCGAATGGTAACGCTACCTACCAGGGTAGTATCGCCCGGTGTAGGAGACGTAAACGTAGGCGCAGGCAGTTGGCTCAGGTCCGGTAAGGTTTGGTTCAACAAATTTGGACGCTCATTGATTAAAACGCTATTCATTTCTGCCATTTGCTGGCTGCTGAAGCGATTGGTGCATGCATCGTTGAAATAACTCATGTAAAGTGTTTCATCAATCACTGTTTTGTATAAGTCGCCATTAGGATCAGTTTGATTGCCGGTATAAGGACAAGGGGTGCGCTGGTCCAGAAAATCGGCCGGAGTATCGCAAAAGCCATCTCCTGCATTATTGCAATTTGTGCCGTTTACAAACTCAATTCCGTTGCCATCGTCAAAAGTGTGTAGCAAGCCCATGTAATGTCCCATCTCGTGCGGATAGGTGGTCGTTCCGGTACCCATGCAGCCATCGTCCATAAAAATGCCACCACCGCCCGGTGCCGTATTAGGGAAAGTAGCAAAGCCGCAAAGACCGGGCAGGTTGCCGTTTACATATACATTGCAGGTATTCGGCTCGTTATATTGGCTAAAAGCCTGGTAACCCAAAAATTGGCTCTGATATTCCCACAGGGTGGTGTTCTTAATGGTGTCAATCCCGGCTATGTAAAATCCAATGTTGAACACGTTATAAATCTCATTCAATTCGCAGTGCGATTCAAAAATGGGTTTGTAGCCTACCCCACCTGTGCCATCACTTTTGGTAATGATGTGATAAAACACCGGTACCCAGTTGATTCCGCCACGTTCTTCGAAGCTGAAATACTGGTTGGACCGGTCTTTAGCGAAATATTTTTGAATGTAATCGGGGGAAGTTTGTGTTCCACACCAATTGGTAGAAGCCTGTTGAGCTGTAGCCAGCATACTTAGAAACAGCAAAGCGGGCAGAAATGATTTTTTCATTAAGGTTAAATTTTTGCGGCAACGAAGAAAGTAAATTGATTGAAACAAACGCAAGCCAGCATCGGTTCGTTTTCGATGATGTTAAATGCCAATTACAGGGGGGCAATAGCTGTGGTATACTTGGACCCATAACCGGCCCAAACGCCCAACCCATTGTTAATATTAGTTTTGATTTTAACAGGGGAACTGAACGGAGAATCTCCCCCATCGTTTTCAAGCGTATAGTAGAAGTCGTAGGTTTTGTTATCAATGTTACTCCACTTCACTGATACAGTATCTCCCTTGCGGAAGTAGGTGTAGGTGTTTATATCAAATTCCTGTCCATCCGGTTGGCCGCGCTCCAGCGGCAAACCAATACTCAAGCCAACAAAGAGACGGTCGTCATAAACGCTGGAGGATAGCGGTTTGTAAAACGGTTCACTATTTCTTTTAGTCCAGTAG
>CAYQRR010000458.1:0-2090 GCA_964419635.1 uncultured Chitinophaga sp.
GATGTTGCCATCGTGCGCATAGAACAATTGTACCCAGTACCTTATGAGCAATGGGATGCGTGTGTAAAAAAATATTACAAAGCCAAGTTTGTATGGGTGCAGGAAGAGCCGATCAATATGGGCGCATGGACTTTCTTGTTGCTCAATTATCCGAAAATCAGACATATCGAAGTGATAGCCCGCAACCAGGCGGCATCACCGGCGACAGGCTTCCACAAACTGCACGAAAAAGAACAAAAAGCGCTGGTAGAAAAGGCATTTGCTTAGATTGGCGAGTTATAGCGAAATAAATGACTATTTCGGAACGTCTTCATTAACTAAATTGTTTTATAACGATGAGAAAGTTACGGCTTTCGCTTTAGTTACTTTCTTTATCCTATGTGTCTTGTTAAAGGTATACCTAGGGTAATATGAATCCATTTTTTTAGTAGTGTAGATTTTTAGTCTCACCAAAAAATATTTTTTGAGTATGCGGAACTTTTTTTAAATATTCTGCATTTATTAGTAGGAAGTACTTCGTATATGCAAATTAAAAAATTAAAACACATTTTATGGAAATCACAACTATCTTAACTATCATTATCCCTATTGTCGTACTCTTACTTATCGCCATCTTTTACAGAGCCGTGTTTCGCTTATTTGGTATTGTCATCGTGCCGGAAGACAAAATCGGGCTGGTTACTAAAAAATTTGTGCTCTTTGGCGAACATAAGCAGCTTTCAGAAGGACGAATTATCGCCACCAACGGAGAAGCCGGTTTTCAAGCAAAAACACTTACACCCGGCATCTACTTCTGGATGTGGTTTTGGCAATACGAAATTGTCTTGCAAGATTTAACCATTATACCTACAGGCAGGCTGGGATTGGTTTTGGCTAAAGACGGTATCGAGTTGGAAACAGGAAGAATTTTAGCCCGCAAAGTTCCCTGTGATTCTTACCAAGACGCTGAAAATTTTCTGAAAAACGGTGGACGAAAAGGTCGCCAGTCGGCTATCATTACTGCGGGAACATATCGCATTAACTCGTTCTTATTTGACGTAGAAATTACAGAACTCACCCAAATTTCTGAAAATATGGTGGGTATTATTACCACGCTGGATGGTGCTGCTATAGAAGAAGGAAATATTGCAGGAAAAATCATTGAAGGTCATAATAACTTTCAGGATGCAGACGCTTTCCTGAATGCAGGTGGCAACAAAGGACTGCAACAACAAGTCATACTTGCCGGGTCTTATTATCTCAATCCTTGGTTTGTAAAAATAGAGCAAACCTATATGACTGAAATTCCAATCGGACATGTAGGCGTAGTCATCTCATTTGTTGGAACTGAAGGCGAAGACCTGAGCGGAAAAGAATTCTTACACGGCAATATCGTTGCCAAAGGGTTTAAAGGTGTCTGGAGTGAACCACTGGGCCCCGGAAAATACCCGGTGAACAAATACATAATGCGTGTAGAAATGGTACCGACCACCAACCTGGTATTAAACTGGGCATCGGCACGCACCGAATCCCACCAGTTAGATAAACATCTTTCTACCATTACCGTGCGCTCAAAAGACGGCTTCCCTTTTAACCTAGATGTTTCACAAATCATTCATATCCCTACTACGGAAGCACCTAAAGTAATAGCCCGATTCGGAAATATGAATAATCTGGTTAGTCAGGTTTTAGAGCCCACTATCGGTAACTATTTCCGAAACTCTGCTCAAGGTTCAGATGTTATTTCTTTCTTGAGCTCCAGAAAAGAAAGACAGGATTCTGCCAAACAACATATCGGCAGGGTATTGGAAGAATATAATGTGTATGGAGTAGATACGCTTATCGGAGACATCGTGCCCCCTGAATCACTGATGAAAACCTTGACAGACAGAAAGCTTGCTGAAGAACAAAAAATCACCTACGATACGCAAAAAATGGCGCAAGAAACACGTCAGGCTTTGGAGAAAGAAACTGCGATTGCCGATATCCAAAAAGAAATAGTAAAAGCAGATCAGGGTGTCTTGATTTCTGAGCGCATAGCAGATGCTGCCGTGAAAAAAGCACAGGGCGAAGCCAATAGCGTAAAACTTCAGGCGAATGCTGATGCAGAA
>CAYQRR010000459.1:0-1588 GCA_964419635.1 uncultured Chitinophaga sp.
TAGGTGGAGTAGTAATGATGCTGAAAGGTGCAAACAGTGCAGATGTGGTAAGCCGCATCAAAGACAAAATGCAAACCATTCAAAAATCCTTGCCACAAGATGTAATAATAGAACCCTACCTTGACAGAACCGATTTAGTAAACAGAGCCATCAGCACCGTAGAAAAAAACCTGATTGAAGGGGCCTTAATAGTAATCTTCGTTTTGGTTTTGTTTCTTGGAAATCTTCGGGCAGGACTGATTGTAGCTTCTGCCATTCCTTTATCAATGCTGTTTGCATTGGGATTAATGAATGTATTTGGCGTAAGTGCCAACCTCATGAGTTTAGGAGCAATTGACTTTGGTTTGATTGTGGACGGTGCAGTAATTATTGTAGAAGCCACCTTGCACCATTTGGGTTTGCGAAAAACAATCGGCAAACTAACACAGCAAGAAATGGATGAGGAAGTTTTTCAATCAGCATCTAAAATCCGAAGCAGCGCAGCATTTGGCGAAATCATTATTCTCATCGTTTACATTCCTATTCTTACCCTTATTGGCATTGAGGGAAAAATGTTTCGCCCGATGGCTCAAACCGTTGGTTTCGCCATTTTTGGAGCATTGATTTTATCGCTTACCTATATTCCAATGATGTGTGCAGCGTTTTTACCAAAAACCATTTCGCACAAGCCAACCTTTAGCGATAGAATGATGAATTTCTTTCAACGCATTTATGCACCGCTTTTAGAAAAAGCCATCCGTTTCAAAAAAGTAATTGTAGTTGCAACCGTTGCAGTGTTTGCATTTTCTGTTTTCCTGTTTTCAAAAATGGGTGGAGAATTTATCCCAACCTTACAGGAAGGCGATTTTGCTTTTCATTGCATTTTACCGCAAGGCACATCACTTTCTCAAAGTTTGGAAACTTCTATGCAAGCATCCCGACTAATCAAAGAATTTGATGAGGTAAAAATGGTTGTCGGAAAAACAGGGGCAGCAGAAGTTCCCACCGACCCTATGCCACCCGAAGCCACAGACATGATGATAATTCTCAAATCTCCCGATGAATGGAAACGTGATATTTCTTATGATGAACTGGCAGAAGAAATTGAAGAAAAACTAAATACAATTCCTGGAGTATTTTTTGAAAAAAATCAACCCATTCAAATGCGGTTCAACGAACTAATGACAGGTATCCGCCAAGATGTAGCCGTTAAAATTTTTGGTGAAAATATGGACACTCTTTTAAGCTATGCCAATAAAGTAAATTCAGTTGTGCAAAGTGTAGAAGGTGCAACCGAACCAAGTGTTGAACGAGTGGCAGGACTTCCACAAATCGTAATCAAATACAACCGTTCGCAAATTGCCAATTATGGTTTGAACATCGAGGATATTAACCACATTGTAAGCACCGCTTTTGCAGGTGGTGGAGCAGGTGTAGTTTATGAAAACGAACGCAAATTTGATTTGGTGGTTCGCTTAGACAGCACACACCGAAACAACATTGACGATGTAAGCCATTTGTATATCCCAACTACAAACGGAACTCAAATTCCATTATCGCAAGTTGCCGAAATAAAAATGGAATTGGGTCCCGCACAAATAAGCCGTGA
>CAYQRR010000459.1:1598-2089 GCA_964419635.1 uncultured Chitinophaga sp.
GAAGATGGTAAACGCAGAATTGTTGTTGGCTTTAATATTTCGGGCAGAGATGTAGCAAGTGTAGTTACTGATATTCAAAAGGAATTGAACGAAAAAGTAAAATTGCCTGAAGGCTATTATTACACTTATGGAGGAACATTTGAAAACCTGCAAGCAGCGAGCAAACGCCTTATGATTGCATTACCCGTTGCTTTAGCACTAATTTTTATGTTACTCTATTTCACATTCAGTTCAGTAAAACAAGCAGCCTTAATTTATACCGCAATCCCCATGAGTGCCATTGGTGGTGTCTTTGCTTTGCTGATTCTTGATATGCACTTCAGTATTTCGGCAGGCATTGGCTTTATTGCTTTGTTCGGTGTTGCTGTATTAAACGGCATTGTGTTAATTGGAACATTCAACCAATTGGAGAAAGACGGAATGACGGACATCTTAGACCGTATCAAAGAAGGAACCAAAATCCGTTTGCGACCCGTGCTGATGACCGCTAC
>CAYQRR010000460.1:0-2073 GCA_964419635.1 uncultured Chitinophaga sp.
CGCTGATGCTATGCGGCTTGGTTACAGCGGGGCCGACGGTTCCCTACAGGAAAGTGATGTAGCTGTACATTGGGTTGAGTCGCCAAAGGAAAATGTTCTCATAAAATGCAAATTTGAGAAAAAATAAATCTATAAGAGGAGAAAACAAATGAAAAATCAATTGATAATCTTAGCGCTAATTACAGCCTTTGTTGCCTGCGGCGAGAAGCCGAAAGTTGCCAGTGCCAAGCAACCTTCATGGGTGACTGCGGGGGCATTAAATAGCAATGTTTCAAAAGAAGATGCCAAACGCATCTATCAAGCAAACTTAAAACAGAAAAATAAGAAAGGCAGTGCATTCCGAAGCGATGAGATTGCTGGCGCCGACAACAAGATGCTCGGCTTTATTGCGGGCGGCAATTTTGCCGAGCTTTCGATCGGTCTATTGATTCAGAACAAGGACTTAATCAACAATGCCGCAAAGGGTATGATCGAACTCGGCAAACGCTCCGGAAATGTTGGCAGCTACGCTTGGGTTAATGATCTAGCCAGCACTATCGACAAGATGGATAGCGGTGCCATTACTCTTGAACAGGGTTCGGGTGAGATCGACTCCATAGCTCAAAAATTTATCCAGGCCGCAAACCAAGGTAATTCAGATTTTGCCGTTCAGGTCATTGCTGGTTACAAATTTTTTTATGCAGGTCTTCTTATGGGTATTGGCAAAGAAAGCCCAACATATAGCCCATTTTTGAATGAATACCTGGTCCTTTATGAAAAAAACTTGGACGCTGAATCGGTCGCAAACCTTCGTAAAGTTCAAGAGCTTGCCAGTTCAGCCAAAACCGCCGAAGAATTGAACACGGCCGGAAATTTACTATTAAAAACAATCGCTAATCTAAAACTGGGCTGATATGGCAGAAAATGGGAATTCATCGACACACGAAACAATATCTACAGCGCTTAGAGAAGCAGCCGGTATTATCCATAGGGTAATGGTTGCGATGGGCGCAGTTGATAAGTTAAGGCGCGAACCGGAGGATATTGTCAGTGAATTCTACCTTTTCCTGCTTGAGCACGATGCTCGTCCGCTTTACCTATACGAAGGCAGAAACGGTGCGCAATTCGGCTCATACGTAGGTAAGATTTTTCATAACTGGCTATTCCGGCGAATCAACAGGCCAGCCACCGATGAGATATCATTATCAGACGTCCTTTCCACAAAGATATCTGATAAGCGGAAAACCGCTGAAAGAGAAACCGAGGACGAGCAAATCTACAGAGCTCTTCGCGATTGCATTTCGCGATTGGACGACATGGAAAAGCAGATAATTAATCAGTGCCTCGATCATCAAACAAAACTCAGTGTAATATGCCGGAGGATTGGAATATCACAGTCGCAGATTTATGGCATATGGGAAAAGCTGACTCGTAGACTAAAGTCATGCCTTGAAGGTAAAGGTTTCAGCCGGGCGCTGGCGGTATAATATGGCAAGAAAAAAGAAAAAAGCTACAAATGTACCGAAAGCCAATCTGGAGGAAAATGGCATTCATGAATTTGAACAATTTTTAGATAAGAAGATAAGAAAGCTGGCCCAAGCAGAAGTTGATCAAGCCGCCAGGCTTCAGAAGGAAGCGAAGCGCGATGAACTTTTAGCAAAAAAGAAATCGAATAACTTATTCACGGAAGCCCTAAGACAGGGGATGGAATCATCCGCAGGCAGGGATATGGTCGAAAAAGCAATTGCGCGACATAACTCTGCAGATCAGAATGAAAAACAATCTGGGAGATTGCTTCAGTTTCCCCGAAAAATCTGGTCCGTTGGTATCGCTGCCGCGGCTGTGGTGCTTATTGTGATCCTGTTTCAGGTGAAGAAAAATTCAGAAGACTTACTTGGCAATGAACAGGCGAATGCTTTGATGACCCTCATACCCAAAGCATCCGGGGGATCAGCTTTTGCGACAAAGGACGACCATCCCATAATCAAGGCGATCAACATCGGCTTCTTTACGGGCCTGGCCCGTTCGTTTAAGCTAAAAGAGAATCCTTCAGATGTTGAAGCATTACTTTTTTCTACGAAACAAGTTATTGTG
>CAYQRR010000461.1:0-2070 GCA_964419635.1 uncultured Chitinophaga sp.
GTTTACATACTTCGGAGCTTTCTCATCCTTTATCATGATACGTCCGCCAAAACCCACCACTTTTCCGGTCGTATTGTGAATAGGGAACATCACTCTGTTTCGGAAAAAATCGTAGGTCGAATTTTCTTTTGGCGAGGTGATTCCTGCTTTCTTGAGTACATCGAGCTGAAATCCATCTTTCAGAGCTTGCTTAGTTAACACATCGCCCCCCTCAGGCGAAAAACCTAACTGAAATTTCTCGATGGTGGCCTGTATAAATCCTCGTTCTTTCAGGTAGGCTAATCCAATCCTGCCACTTTCGGTATTCAGCATATAATCGGAGTAGAACTTCTGCGCATAAGCATTTGCAATATGAATGCTCTCGGTCAGGCTAAAAGCCTCTGCTTCTTTTTGCTTTTCTTCATCGGAGCGGTATTCTTCCTCCACTTCAATGTTATACTTCTTGGCTATGTATTTGAGCGCATCCGGATAAGATAATTGCTGATAATCCATCAAAAAACGAACCGGATCACCCGCCTTTCCGCAACCAAAACATTTATAAATGTTTCGTGCCGGATTTACATTAAAGGAGGGGGTCTTTTCATTGTGAAATGGGCAAAGACCCAGAAGGTTAGAACCTCTCTTTTTGAGGTTAACGAATTCTCCCACGATATCTTCTACGCGGGCCTCGTCCATTATTTTTTGTATGGTGAATTTTGAAATCATACTACTCTCAATTGCCGAAATTAGTAAAATGATGCACGACTGATTAACTCCTTACTAAATTGGTGACTGCATCTTCGTATTTGCATTTTTTTGCATTCCTTGAAACTTAATGTGGTATTGGCCTTTGGCTCATTTGGATGGTTTATTCTTCATGCTGATTAAACGATGGGCTGCAGCGTAAATCATACTCGAAATATTTCTTCATAAAAAACAATTAAGGAGGAAACAGATTATGAAACGCTTTACTCACATTCTTGCAGCCGTTATTTTGGTTTTATTATCCCGTATCGGATATGCACAACATCAACCTCATTCGATATTGAATGTTCGGTTAAACGATGATGCATCATTCAAAGTATTTATTGACGGAAAGCCTTACTCTAAACGTGTAACTCGTGCTCGCATTGTTGATTTAACGCCTACCCGCCACTACTTACAGGTATATCGAGTTGCAAACTACGCGGGCTACGAAACTTTGGACAATGCATTTCGGGGGTATATAATTATTCAACCTTATAGTGAGAGTTTTGTGACCGTGGTTCCGGAAGAAAACAGATTACAGTTTGATCAGGTTATTGCTTTTGGGAATCCGAGTTGGAAACCCCATCATGATAAACCGGACGTTTGTTTCTATCCCAAACCGGGACGTAACAATAACGCAGCCTGTGAGGTAATACAACTGCAACCTATAGGTCCACAGCCCATTGATCTGGCTTCGTTTGGGCAATTGAGACATACGATTTCTGCCGCTACTTTCGAGAACACCAAGCTTACAATTTTTAAGCAGGCTCTTCTGCATTATTACTTTACCGCTGCGCAGGTACGTGAACTGATGTGTCTTTTTACTTTTGAAAGCTACAAACTGGATGTTGCCAAGTTAGCTTACCCCAGAACACTGGACCCACAAAACTATTTTCTGATTAACAACGAGTTTACTTTCAGCAGCAGCATTGATGAATTGAACAACTACATGGCTATGCGATAAAATATGGGTGGTAATGGTTGGGCCTCTTCGGAAACGAAGAGGCTTTTTTTATTTCGTGTGTTTCCACCTTCTATGGCTCCAAAGCCAGTCTGCCGGGGTTTCCCGAATTTGATTTTCCAGCATGCGCACAAATCTTTCGGTCAGTTCATTCTCTGTAAAAGCGGAGGGCTCTTTTTCTAGCAGTATATTTTCAATTTCATAATAGCCACGCTGCACTTGCGTTACCTTTACAAAGATAAAAGCGGCTTGGTGTGCTTTGGCAAAACGTGCCGGACCGGTCATAAAAGCCGTTTCTTGGTTTAAAAACATACTCCAGTAGGCTCGTTTAGGGTTGCTATGTGATTGATCGGCCAGAAACATGCCTACCGATGTTTCACCCA
>CAYQRR010000462.1:0-2066 GCA_964419635.1 uncultured Chitinophaga sp.
CCAAAATGGCAACTAAAGGTGTTGGTGGTTCCATAACTTTCGCCTGCGCGCACTTCGCGTATCTGCTTGCCCCAGGCGCCATACACTTCCACGCGTGCCCCCAAGGCATCGCGGTTGCTGATAGTTCCCTGCAAATTAAAGGTCACAAAGTGGTTATCGTTGCTGGTGTTGTTCATCCACAACACATCGTTCACACTATTGCTGGGCGAATTATAAACTCCGCCATAGCTGGAATACAAATCAATTTTACCATCGTGGTTCAGGTCACCGGTGGCAAACGACAGCATGTTATTATTGTCAAACAGACCATTCACCAAGGTAAATGTGTTATCGTGATTGTTGCGGAACACCCGGGCATCGTCACCGGAAATGATGATATCTACAAAACCATCATTATCCAAGTCTTCCATTTTAGATTGGTAAGGGGTAATGTCTAACACAAAACCGCTACCGGCTGTAATGTTGGTGAAGTAACCGTTGCCATCATTGAGCAACAGTTTGCTGGCTACGTCTGTTTCGGTCAGCACACAATCCAAATCGCCATCATTGTCTATATCTTCAAAACTGGCGGTCCAGGTCATATCATAGTTTCTTAAGCCCCGTGCGCCCGGTACTGCCGCATCGTCCAGTGTCCAGGTACCGTTGCCATTGTTAATGTGCAGCATATCCAATCTGCGGCCATCAGTAGCAGGTGTACTTTGGCGGCAGTGAGGCACATATAAATCCAAATCGCCATCGTTATCTATATCGGTAAATATACTGCCGTAATTGCCGCTTCCGTCTGAGCCGGTATTAGCCGTAGAGAAAAAATTGGTCATGGCCGGATAGGCGCCTGCACCATTGTTGCCATACATCACGCTTGGGGCAATATCGTTGCACACATATAAATCAATAAAGCCATCGTTATCAATATCCGAAAAATTCATGTTCTGCGGAAAGTAACTGGAAGGCTTTGGCAAAGAGGAGCTCAAGGTAAAAGTGGTCAGCGTTGTGTTTGCCTTCATCAAATAAGAATTACTGCCGAATCCGATAGCCACATCACGCACTCCGTTGTTGTCTACATCGCCCACCACCATGGCCCAGGCACTACCGGTGGAACCTGCATTGCCTGCACTGATGTTATTAAAAGTCTGGTTGGTACGTTGGAGAGTGTAAAACAAGGCATTGCCCTGACTCAAGCGGGCAATATCATCCAGACCATCTCCGTTCATATCCACCACGCTCAAAGCATTGCCGCTTCGGAAGGTAGCACTGGAAAATTTAGCGTTGGCGTTGGTGAAAGAGAAAGGGTTTTGTGCCAATACATTTGCACTCAAAAAAACAAAGCAAAGGAGGAGTGTGCGCGTACAGGAATTTGTCATAAAACAGTTTTAGTTTTTAAAAAAGTTTATGAAAGTACTTTTTTCTCCAATATTCAAAACATAATCTTCGTCACCGGCCTTTTACGGTCCCAAAGCCCGTAGTAATCATCCGGTTTAAGACCGAAATCAATCGCGAATCACCTTCTTCACCCAGGCATATTTGCCGCTCTGGATGCGGAGGTAATAGAGGCCGGGTGCCTCCGGCAATTGAAGGGAGATAGAAGTGCGACTGCCATCCAGCGCAATATCTTTCACCTTTCGGCCGGCAGCGTCCCACAGTTCCAGGTGCGACAACTTTTGTCCATTCCCTTCCACCACCACTTGTCCGTTATTGGAAGGCATCGGGAACACCTTTATATCACCGGCTGCCTTAGCCGGGGCTATACCGGAAACCGTGTAAGTAGTATCCAGTTCTGCATGTGCGATCAACACCGGTTGCTTATTGGCCCCCTGATACATCTGCTTAAAGGAATCTATGAACTGTCCGTTGTAACTGAACATCTCCTGCAAAAAACGGGGCGGCAGGGTTTGATAATACACCGCAGCAGCAATCTCAAAATTACCCGAAGCTCCATTCAATGGAATATGGTAATGTAACTTGTCTTTGCCGCTGCCCTGCGTACTGTTCATTTTATTAAAGTCGGCATCGTTGAGTGCATCGCCCACTATTTTCACCGTGTCGTAGACATAGTGATTGGTGCTAAA
>CAYQRR010000463.1:0-820 GCA_964419635.1 uncultured Chitinophaga sp.
GCTCCATAAGTATCTAACACTGACATTTTCGAAAGATCTACCAACGTGATGCTGCCCCCAAGAAAGCTGCTATTTCCTTTTGTATCGGCAATAATAGCTCTTTTAGCATCCGATGATATTTTCATGGTTTTCCATAAACTATTATTGAGCGGCATACTTGCTACCAGGCGATCATTGTCAGCACTATATTTCTTAAGAGCGCTCTTTCCGTTTTCTGCCGTAAACAATGCATACCAGTAGTTATTATCTGGGGCAACTTTGATCATGCATAAGACGCCATCCTCTTCCGTTCCAACATCAACATAACGCATGATAAGACCTGTCTCCTTATCAAATACTGAAACCAGCTTGCATTTAGAATTTAGTACATAGATTTTTTTTCGTTGTGGATTATCGGAGAACTTCACAAATCCTTGGTCATCTGGTGCACCATTAGCTATCCATTTCTTCATAGTCAATACTTCTTCACGACTCAAAGCGGGTTGATTAGCAGGCATTGAAGGACTTTGTGACAAACCCAAATCAGCATACGTATTAATAAAAAACAATAGAAAACTTTGATCGGTGCGATAAGGAATCACGGCAGCCCCAGCACGTCCTCCTTCAAACAACTTGTCCCAGGAAGAAAGAGACAACCCCGCTGCAGCATCCTTACTAGCATCATTGTGACACCCGGCTGTAGCACACTTATTCAGAATGATATCACCTACATCTTTGGGAAAACCATGATAGTCTGAAATAATTTTCGGATCTCGCCGGCAAGCTTGCGACAAAAAAACAAAACAACTGACAATAGTGGTCAGCAATATCGCTTTGATTA
>CAYQRR010000463.1:830-2066 GCA_964419635.1 uncultured Chitinophaga sp.
TGTATATGTTCTATTATCAGGCAAGCTACAATCGTTTGTTTAAAAATCATTTTACTTTATGCTCTTCTGCTTGCAACACTTCATACGTAGAGGCATCGTAAACAAAGGCTATCACTGAACAATGCGTCGCCTTCCACTGAGAAGGTATTACATAGGAAAACATTTTGGTCACTTGATGGTTTGCAGGAATAGTACCGGTAGCAATTACCTCGCCCCAGCTACCATTAAGGCTTGCCCTCATTACATGCCGGTGCAGGTAATTACTCACCGTGGTAGGAGAAGCTTTATAATTCAACTGCCAATCCACAATACTATCTTCGGTTAACACAACAACCAGCTTACAATCCCCATTATGGCTTTGCAAAAATTTCGCATTTACTTCTACATCTAGTTCTCGCGTAACTGTATCCAGTTCATTTTTCAAAACGATATGAGCATCAGCGGGAACAGCAAGCAAATTGGCAACTTCGGTAGTCCATTTTGAATAAGCCTTAAGATGTTCGCCTGAAGGATAACCCTTGCGATTGATCATTCCCTGAGGTAATCCCACAGGATCGATTTTAAAGAACTTATCCATGTCATTACCAAATGCCGTACGAAAATCTGTAGCAAAAGAACCGGAAGGCGCACCGGAAGGTAGTGGATGTGGCGGACATGGTTCAGAAAACCATCCCATTTGTACACCCATGGGCACTATCCGATTTCCATAAAGCGCAATTAATTCCTGCATCTTTTCTGCAGCCAGCGGACATTTCCCGCAGGTATGACCACTGAAGTCTTCTAACAAAATTTTACGCACATATTTGGTTGTATCATTGACATTGACAACCTTTTCAATCGGATTTTTGATCTTATCACAAGACCAAAATCCCGTAATAAGAACCAACATAAATATGCCAATCAATTTTAACTGCCCTTTCATCGGTCAAATAATTTATTGTTCAATGTCTTTAAAAACTACTTGTAATATTGAGGCTTATACCATTGGATGCGGGGATATTACGACATACGCCGCCCACACACATAATACCTGCCCTTTGCTTACCATAAGTAAAACTGATACGATGCGCATTTTTAGTATATCCAGCAGAAAAACTAAAATAATGGATCCGTTTTTTAGGCTCACTATTCGCATAGTTGTATAAATCCATAATAGCCACAAACCATTTGGAAGATGCCTTCAGTTCGACAAGTCCCATGGCCCAGCTTTTATAGTCTTGTTTTGTGTACATATGT
>CAYQRR010000464.1:0-2061 GCA_964419635.1 uncultured Chitinophaga sp.
CAGCCTGTGCTTATATTTTCTTATTGAGAGGTAAGCCACCCACTCATCCTCCGCCTGCATATTCTTCCCCTAACTTTTGCCCCCGCCCCTGAATTTATTTAAAGGGAAAAAGCAGCTTCGCTCCGCAAAGCCGCTGGTCCGTAGAGGAGAGCAAGGTATGTGGTTTTAGCCGGGCCACATTCCTCCAAATTTTATATTCGCCTTATGAAAATCAGTTACAACTGGCTGAAGCAATACGCCAATTTTAATTTATCGCCCAGGGACCTGGGCGAAGTACTCACGGGTACGGGTCTGGAGGTGGAAGATATTACTCCGTTTGAATCGGTAGCGGGAGGATTGCAGGGCGTGGTGACAGGGGCCGTGGTGGAATGTGCCAAGCACCCCGATGCCGATAAACTTTCTGTGACTAAAGTGGATGTGGGCACCGGAGAACTGCTGCCCATTGTGTGTGGCGCTCCGAATGTGGCGGCCGGCCAAAAGGTAGTGGTGGCCCTCGTGGGCAGCACGCTGTATCCCACTCATGGCGATAAACTACAGATTAAAAAGGCAAAAATCCGTGGCGTAGAAAGCATGGGGATGATTTGCGCAGAGGATGAACTGGGCCTGAGCGATAACCATGCAGGCATTATGATATTGCCGGCCGATACGGCTGTGGGTACCCCTGCTGCTGACTATTTTAAAGTAGAGAAGGACCATGTGCTGGAAATTGGATTAACCCCCAACCGCTCCGATGCTCATTCGCACATTGGGGTGGCACGCGATATAGTAGCAGCTTTGAATGTAGCTTACAAAACAAAAATTGCGCTGGAAAAACCGGATGTGTCCGCATTTAAAGCAACACCGTCCGGCCCTGCCCTGCAGGTAGACGTTCAAGATAACACCGCTTGCCCGCGCTACAGTGGATTGCGCATAAGCAACGTGGAGGTGAAGGAGTCGCCCGAATGGCTGAAGAATAAGCTAAAAGCCATTGGTATAAGGACAATCAATAATGTGGTGGATGCTACCAACTATGTGTTGCACGAATACGGGCAACCCTTACACGCCTTTGATGCGGCTAAAATTGCGGGCAATAAAATTATTGTTCGAAAATGGATTCCTGCCGATGGTAAATTTAAAGCTCTGGACAACCAGCAATACACAATGAGCGCAGAGGATTTACTGATTTGCGATGCGGAAAAGCCGCTCTGCATTGCCGGTGTGTTTGGTGGTGCGGAGAGTGGAGTGAGCGAGGGCACCAGAGAAATTTTTCTGGAGAGCGCTTACTTTGCCTCCACCGGCATTCGTAAAACATCTACCCGACTGGGATTGCGAACCGATGCGGCCACGCACTTTGAAAAAGGCTGCGACCCTGCTATCACCGTAACAGCCTTGCAGCGCGCAGCCCTGCTGATTGGAGAGTTGACCGGTGGTCAGGTTTCGTCCGATATAATTGACCATTATCCGGTGCCCAATCCCGGATGGAAAGTAGAAGTATCCATCGACCGCATGCTACGTCTGGCAGGCTTTTCTATCGATACAAAAATTATTCGGGAGATTCTGCAGCATCTGGAAATCGTTATTGAAAAAGAAGAAGGCAATAGCTGGCAGCTTTTGGTTCCGGCATTTAAAACAGATGTAAAACGCGAAGCCGATGTGGTGGAAGAAATTTTACGGATTTATGGTTACAACAGTTTTACCTTACCCAAATCGGTGAAGTCGGCCCTCACCTTTTCACCGGCTATTAATGCACAAAAAAGTGAGAATCTGATTGCCGATTTACTGAGCGGCTTTGGACTCAATGAGGTGTGGACGAACTCTGTGTCGCAATCAAAGTTTGAAGAAGACGAATTGCTCAAGAACCAGCAGGTGATGCTGCTCAACAGCCAAACGGCCGAATTGGATTCGCTACGTACCTCCATCTTATACTCGGGTCTGGAGGTGATAAGACACAACCAAAACCGCAAATCGGCAGACTTGCGGTTCTATGAATTTGGTAAAACCTATCACAAAAATGGTGCGGCATATCAGGAGCAACGTCACCTGTCGGTTTTCCTGACCGGAAAATCTTTTGAGGATAACGGG
>CAYQRR010000465.1:0-2055 GCA_964419635.1 uncultured Chitinophaga sp.
AGTGTATCCGGGCGATGGCAGCATCACCGATACGGTCTATAGCAGCAATGGCAACGGCAACCTCAGCCGCCCGGTGGATTTTACCACCGATTTTGTAGGCGACCTTTATGTATTAGGGCAAACGGCCATTAGCCCTACTAATACGGATTGGAAGCTGATAAAATACGATACCTTATTTAACGAAGTATGGGTGCGCACCTGGGGTAGTGCCGATAGCTTAGAAGATAAGCCTGTGAGCATAGCAGCCGACCATGCCGGGCATTTGGTGGTCACCGGTTTTACGAGCAAAAGCGATGGCAGCACCGATGCCACCACCGTGCGGTTTCACCGAAATGGCAGCAACATCTGGCAGCGGAGCATAGCCGCCCTCACAGCCGGTGAAGATGCCAAAGCAGCCGATTTGGTATTGGCGGCAATACCCGACACCGATTTCTATATTACCGGCAGCAGCCACCGGCAGGGCGATGAAGATATGTTTACTGCCAAATACGACATCAATGGCAACCTGAAATGGCTGAAATACTTCAACGACACTACCGCCTGCCAGGACCACGCCCGCGATATACAAATAGACGGCAGCGGCCTTATCTACAGCAGCGGCTCTGTCACCACCCCTACCGATACCGGCTTTGTGACCGTGGTGTATGAGGATTTTGAACTAGGAAAAGAATTTGCATATGATTCGTTAGGAAATCCTTTATATGTGAAAGGACAAATTTTAATAAAGTTTGACAGCTCTGCAATAATTCAAAGCGCAATTAATAATCCCGAATTGAAGTTTGGAAATGCTCAGCGTTTTTTAAAACAATGGGCCATTGATTCTATTTCTAAATACCTACCATTTACTTACCGAGATATTCGCCTGACTAAAATTCACACGAATCTTAAAACATATGACACGGTTTCTGTATCAAGATTAGGTGAGCGAATATCAATACCTGATTTTTGGGCGTCATTTATACTTAGCTTTCCTGCACAACACATAACAGAAAAACGTCTGTGTGACACTCTTGCTAACGTATTTCCCGTTGTGGAGTATGCACAGCTTGACCAGATTGCCTCTCTTTGTAGCTTCCCCAATGATCCATTATACAATGATCAACAAAGTTTACATCCCGTAAATTACACCGGGATAGACATTAACATCGAACAAGCATGGCACTATACAAAAGGGAAAGAATACATTAAAGTAGGTGTTTTTGATACTGGAATTTTGTCAACTCACCAAGATTTTTGTGGCGCATATGATTGGGGCGGAGTAGGCCAAATAAATCCGACTGTTAAAGATGGCTGGGACTATGTCTATGATATCCCCCTTGGCACAGGAGGCTTGTTAAATGATATAGGAGGGCATGGAACTGCTGTGGCAGGCATCATTGGTGCTGGAACGAATAACGGTAACGGAGTGGCTGGTATAGCAGGAGGAGATAGTTTGAATATCTCTGGCGTGTCACTCCACGGGTTCAGGCTTATGACACAACCCATATATCAAGGAGGCCCTGATTCACTTGCCACTGCACATCAAATTGTTAAAGGTATAGTTGAAACTTCTACACAAAGTTTGGATTCATCTTTCGGATATGGTATGCATGTGTTGAATCAAAGTTTTGTCTTTAAGTCCAGTGCTATTTTAAATGGATATTTTATTGATAGCAATTGGGCAATGATAGTAGATGCCTATCATTATGCCAATAGAAACAAAATGATTATTCCATCTGGAGCAGGTAATGATGGAGACCTTATTGATATAAACGAACCTTACGTTTATTACCCGGCTGCCATTGATGACAAGTGGCTCATTGCTGTTGGGGGAACAGGCAACAACGGAGAGTGGACAGGAACTCACCCGGATGATGAGTTTACCGCCAACTTCGGAAAAGAGTTAGATATTTCTGCGCCAGCAGCGCGATTATTAGTTTATACAGATAGTGTTGGTAGCAACCCATTACAGTTTCCAACAGGTCGTTTTGGAAGATTCAACGGTACATCAGCCGCTACAGCACATGTGTCGGGCGTAGCGGCATTAATTTTAAGTTACCTGAAAGATTCAGTATC